>NZ_JBMOWC010000006.1:0-288559 GCF_049310765.1 Bacillus sp. PSXD-155
AGTAAAAATACCCCTAAATAAATTGTTACATTTAATAATCGATCTAATGTAAGCATGAATAGTTTCCCCTTTAATAGCATATTCATATATAAATAACAATTTTATATAATTATAATATAACAATAAAATATTTTAAATGTTGGAAGTGTTGAGTTTTATAAATAAACTGTACAGACACAAACAACCTCAAGCCCACATACACATAATAAAGACCACTATTTTGGCGGAGGTGAAAGGTTTGAGTCTATTCGCCGCAATTGGATATATGGTTCGAGAAGTGTTTGTCTTTGTTTCTTATGTGAAAAATAATGCGTTTCCGCAGCCGTTATCATCAGATGATGAGAGAAAGTACTTAGAGTTAATGGAGCAAGGTGATGCTCAAGCGAGAAATCTTTTAATTGAACATAATTTACGGCTTGTAGCTCATATCGTTAAAAAATTTGAGAACACAGGAGAAGATGCAGAAGATTTAATTTCAATTGGTACGATCGGGCTCATTAAAGCGATCGAGAGCTATTCTGCAGGAAAGGGAACGAAGCTTGCGACGTATGCAGCACGCTGTATTGAAAATGAAATTTTGATGCATTTACGTGTACTAAAGAAAACGAAAAAAGATGTTTCACTTCATGATCCGATCGGGCAAGATAAAGAGGGCAATGAAATATCGCTTATTGATATATTAAAATCAGAGTCTGAAGATGTAATTGATATGATTCAGCTTAGTATGGAGTTAGAAAAAATTAAAGAGTATATCGATATTTTAGACGAAAGAGAAAAAGAAGTGATTGTGAAACGTTTTGGACTTGGGCTAGATAAGGAGAAAACACAGCGGGAAATAGCTAAGGCGCTTGGCATTTCTAGAAGTTACGTATCACGGATCGAAAAGCGTGCTTTAATGAAAATGTTCCACGAGTTTGTAAGGGCAGAGAAAGAGAAAAAAGCGAAAGAGTAAAGTGTATTAGAAGCAGCCATATTTTAAAATAGGCTGCTTTTCTTATTGTAAATAAGAAAAGAAAACGCGTTATGCTAAGAAGAAATACATGTTCACTGTTGAAAATGACGGATTCTATCTGTAATATTAGAAGGTGCTAAATAATTTAAGAATAATACCATACTTAGTTTTCTGTATGTATAATAAGGCTGCTTTATATGATATGTGGGAATAAGAACCAATTTTACGTATGATATAGAAAGAAAATAAGGGAAAACTAAAGTTATAGACTGATTAGGGGGTTTCGCAATTTGCGACGTACATTATATCGACTTATGATAGAACTTACAAATGGTCGCTTTACTTCTTATATATTACGTAAATTTGCACAATCTCGTTTGAGCTCTATCATTATTCCATCGTATGCGAAAGTTTTTCAAATTAATCAAGATGAGATGGAAAAGGGTTTGAAGGAATATAGAACATTGCATGAATTATTTACGCGTAAGCTAAAAGAAGGAAAGCGTAGTATTGATACAGATGCATCGAGTATCGTTAGTCCTGTTGATGGTGTTTTTGCAGATCATGGTCCTATTGAGGATACAAAAACATTTGATATTAAAGGAAAGCGCTATTCAATTGTGGATATGCTAGGTAATGAAGAACGTGCAACGCGATATGCAGGCGGTACATATATGGTAATTTATTTGAGTCCAAGTCACTATCATCGCATTCATAGTCCGCTTTCTGGTTCTGTGACTGAAAGATTTGTACTCGGTAGAAAATCGTATCCGGTAAATGCAGCTGGTATGGAATACGGGAAAGAACCGCTGTCAAAAAATTATCGTTCTGTTACAGAAGTAAGCAGTGATGGCGAACATATGGCTCTTGTAAAAGTAGGGGCCATGTTTGTTAATAGTATTGAGCTTTTGCATGAGAGAGACACTGTTCAAAAAGGTGAAGAAATGGCATACTTTACATTTGGTTCAACAGTTGTGTTATTGTTTGAAAAAGATATGATAGAAGTAGTGCAGGAATTAAAGAGTGGACAAGAGCTGCGTCTTGGTGAAAAAATAGCTACTCGATTAGCTCATAAATAAAGAAAAGCTTTTATAACCGTAAGTAAGAGTTATGGGCAAAGATACTTAATGATGAAATCCCCTAGATGGGAGTACTTGTTTATTCGAGAGCCATCGTAGGATGGCTCTTTTTACAGGGCATTCAATAATGTATCCTGTAACTGTTTGATTGGTACGGGCTGATTAAACTTTCACTTTATATGTAATCAAGAAGATTTGACAAGCTTGTCCTCTAATGAGCGTCTAATGATTTCTTGTTTTATAAGTAAAATGAAGTCGGGATTTAATTTTAGTTCTTTTGCTTTATAATAAGACTCAGTGAGTAACTCAGTGGATAACTGTTCCATATGTTTTGTTTTCAAGGTGAGTCACCTCCTAATAATATAAGGATTGATTCGTTGATGCATTTAATGTACCAAAAAAGTATGACAGTCACAAACGAGTGGTTATCCACATACCTAGGTGGATAAAGTGTGTATAGTTTGTTAGTAAATTCCAAATTAGCTGAAAGATTAATGTGGAAAATGTGTACAATTTTATCCACAGGTTATATATCGAAAAATGTTGTCGAAAAATTTTATGAAAAATCCTCAAAGAGGTGAAAGAAATTGAAGCTATTTTTACCAAATGAATACGTGAAAAATGTATATCATGTTCAACCAGAAGATTTAAAAAAACGTGGGATTAAAGGTGTTATTACTGATTTAGATAACACTTTAATTGAATGGGATCGTCCAAATGCAACCCCGCAACTTGAAGAATGGTTCTTAAAAATGAAAGAGCAAGGCATCCAAGTAACGGTTGTTTCAAATAATAATGAGCAACGTGTAAAAGATTTTGCTGACCCATTAGGTATTCCATTTATTCATAGTGCACGTAAACCATTTGTTCGAGCGTTTAAGCGTGCGATACAAGAGATGCATCTGCAGGCAGAGGAAGTTGTAGTAATTGGAGATCAGTTACTGACTGATGTGCTTGGTGGAAACCGAGTAGGGCTTCATACAATTTTAGTTGTACCGGTAGCACAAACGGACGGATTAGTGACGCGCTTTAATCGAAAAATTGAACGAAGAATCATGAAAAATATGAAGAAAAAAGGTTTAATTAACTGGGAGGAATAAAGTTTGACTGAAACAATTAAATGTATTGGTTGCGGTGTAGAAATTCAAACAGAAAATAAAAACGAAGTGGGGTATGCTCCTACCTCATCTTTAGAGAAAGAACAAGTCATTTGTCAACGTTGTTTTCGCTTGAAGCATTACAATGAAATTCAAGATGTATCGTTAACAGATGATGACTTCCTACGCATTTTAAATGGAATTGGAAAATCAGATGCATTAGTAGTCAAAATTGTAGATATTTTTGATTTTAATGGTAGCTGGTTACCTGGCTTACATCGTTTCGTAGGAAATAATAAAGTATTACTTGTTGGAAATAAAGCTGATTTAATTCCAAAGTCAGTAAAACATGATAAAGTAAAGCATTGGATGCGCTATAGTGCAAAGCAGCTAGGATTAAAACCAGAAGATGTCTTTTTAATTAGTGCAGCGAAGGGACAAGGAATTGCTGAACTAGCAGATGCTATTGAGTATTATCGCGGCGGCAAAGATGTTTACGTTGTTGGATGTACGAATGTAGGGAAATCGACATTTATTAATCGTATGATTAAAGAATTTAGTGATGAGACTGAAAATGTAATTACAACATCTCATTTCCCAGGAACAACACTGGATTTAATTGATATTCCATTAGACGAAGAATCTTCTTTATATGATACGCCAGGTATTATT
The DNA here is from genome assembly GCF_049310765.1 of Bacillus sp. PSXD-155. Taxonomy (NCBI): domain Bacteria; kingdom Bacillati; phylum Bacillota; class Bacilli; order Caryophanales; family Bacillaceae; genus Bacillus; species Bacillus sp. PSXD-155. The sequence continues at coordinate 3,801 of NZ_JBMOWC010000006.1, forward strand.
AACCACCACCAAATGGCTCATTATGTTGGGAAGCAAAGCTTAAAGCTTATTACACCAACAAAAGAAATTAAGCCGATGGTATTCCAATTAAATGAAGAACAAACGTTATTCTTTAGTGGATTGGCACGTTTTGATTATGTAAGTGGTGGTCGTCGTGCGTTTACTTGTCACTTCTCGAATCGTTTAACAATCCATCGTACAAAGCTTGAGAAAGCAGATGAATTATATAAAAATCATGCTGGAGATTTACTAAGCCCGCCAACACCAGAAGAATTAGCAAATATGCCTGAGTTAGTGAAATACGAATTTAATATTCGTGAACCAAAGACGGATGTTGTATTCTCTGGATTAGGATGGGTTACTGTGAACGAACCAGGCGCAAAAATTGTTGCACACGTACCAAAAGGAGTAAGTGTTTCACTACGTAAATCTTTAATTTAATATGGAGAGGGATTTATGAAACAATTATATGGTGTAATCGGAAATCCAATTGGACATTCATTATCACCCGTTATGCATAACGATGCATTTGAACACTTGAATATGGATGCCCATTATCATGCATTCCTTGTTGAAGAGGAAGCGCTAGGGGAAGCAGTAAGAGGTTTAAAAGCATTAGGTATTTCAGGATTTAATGTAACAACTCCGCACAAGGTTGCTATCATGGAGTATTTGGATGAGATTGATCCATTGGCAAGGAAAATCGGTGCAGTAAATACAGTGGTTCATAAGAATGGAAGGTTAATTGGCTACAACACAGATGGAATTGGTTTTGTTCGAGCGCTGCAGTCAATTAGTAATGAACCACTTCAAGGGAAACGTATTTTGTTACTTGGTGCAGGTGGTGCTAGCCGAGCTATTTATTTTTCTCTTGCTGATGTAGGTGTAAAAGAGATTGATGTAGCCAATCGTACAGTAGATAAGGCGAAAGAACTTATTGCTGCACGTACGGCCGATGTTAATTCTGTTGCTTTGTCGTTAGAAAAAGCGACAGAAGAACAAGGAAATTATGATATTATCATTCAGACGACAACGATAGGTATGCATCCACACGTCGAACATACGCCATTACAAATGTGTTCGTTAAAAAAAGGAACGATTGTATCAGATATAATTTATAATCCATTTGAAACGAAAATTTTATGTGAGGCAAAAGAGCAAGGTGCAATCATTCAAAATGGTATTGATATGTTTGTTTATCAAGGAGCACTTGCATTTGAAATGTGGACAGGACGTGTACCAAATATTGATCGAATGAAACAATTAGTTATAGAAAAGCTTGGAGGCTAACATATATGTTAACAGGAAAACAAAAAAGATTTTTACGTGCACAAGCACATCATTTAACACCAATTTTTCAAGTAGGAAAAGGCGGAGTAAATGAAAATATGGTAAAACAAATTGGAGAAGCGTTAGAAGTTCGTGAACTATTTAAAGTGAGTGTATTACAAAACTGTGAATTTGATCGCCGTGAGGTTGCGGAAGAACTTGCAAAAGGTGCACGTGCTGAAATCGTTCAAGTAATTGGAAGTACAATCGTTTTATACAAAGAATCAAGAGAAAATAAACAAATTAAGCTTCCTCGATAAAAAGATTAGCATGCGCTATTTTTTATCGCTGATGCGTAATGATGTAGAGAGCGAAACCAATTGAACTTTTATTAATAGCAACTCTCTTCGTTCCTAACCAAGGAGAGTTGCTGTATGTAAAAGGAAGGGGCGTTTCTTTTGAGGAAAATTGGCATCATTGGCGGTACATTTGATCCGCCTCACTATGGACATTTGCTAATTGCAAATGAAGTATATCACGCTTTGGAATTGGAAGAAGTATGGTTCTTGCCAAACCAGATTCCGCCACATAAACAAGGACGTAATATTACAAGTATAGAAAGTCGTTTACATATGTTAGAGCTTGCGACTGAGGCAGAAGAACACTTTTCTATTTGTTTAGAAGAGCTAAGCAGGAAGGGCCCATCTTATACGTATGACACTATGTTACAATTGACGAAGAAGTATCCGGATGTGCAGTTTCACTTTATTATCGGTGGGGATATGGTTGAGTATTTACCGAAGTGGTATAACATTGAAGCTTTACTTAATCTTGTAACATTTGTTGGAGTTGCAAGACCTGGGTATACATTGCATACACCATATAAGATTACTACAGTGGAAATTCCGGAATTTGCAGTTTCTTCATCCTTATTACGTGAGAGATATAAGGAGAAGAAAACGTGTAAATATTTACTTCCTGAAAAAGTACAGGTATATATCGAGAGGAATGGGTTGTATGAATCGTGAGAATGCACTTCATATTGTCAAACAACAAATGCATGAAAAACGTTATATACACACAATTGGTGTAATGGAGACAGCGATTGAGCTTGCTAAGTTATACGGTGTGGACGAGAAAAAAGCAGAGATGGCAGCTATATTCCATGATTATGCGAAATGTAGAGCAATTTCAGAGATGGAAGAGATTATTAAACGTGAAGATTTGCCGAAAGATTTACTTTGCTATAATAAAGAGTTGTGGCATGCGCCTGTTGGGGCATACTTAGTAGAAAAAGAGGTAGGCATTACGGATTCTGAAATATTGCAAGCTATTACATATCATACAAGTGGTCATGAGAACATGACGATGTTAGATAAAGTGATTTATGTAGCTGATTACATTGAGCCAGGGCGAAAGTTTCCAGGTGTGGAAGAGGCTCGTAAACTCGCATATACGGATATAAATCAAGCTTTATTATTTGCCTTAAAGAGAACAATTCAATTTTTAATGGAAAAAAATCAGACGATTTATCCATTAACATTCCAAACATACAATGCAGTTATCAAGGAGGAAATGAGTAAATGAACGATAAAGATTTATTAGTGTTAGCGGCAAAAGCAGCTGATGATAAAAGAGCAGAAGATATGGTTGTCCTAAATATGCAAGGTATTTCACCAATTGCAGATTATTTCATTATTTGTCACGGTAATTCAGATAAACAAGTGCAAGCAATTGCACGTGAAATTAAATCAAAAGCACATGAGTTCCAAATCGACGTACAACGTATGGAAGGTTTTGACGAAGCACGTTGGGTATTAGTTGATCTTGGAGATGTAGTTGCCCATGTATTCCATAAAGATGAGCGTAATCACTATAATTTAGAGCGTCTATGGGGCGATGTGCCACGTGAAGATATAACAGAAGAGCTAGGCCAATGAAATACGAACAATTTGCATTGTTGTACGACGAACTGATGAATGATGTCCCTTATGATAAATGGGTAGAATTCACAGAGGAAAGCCTGCAGCAGGCAGATATGAAAGAGGCAAAAATTCTTGATGTAGCATGCGGTACGGGTAATGTAACCCTTCCGCTTGTGCAAAAGGGTTACGATTTAATAGGTGTCGATCTTTCAGAAGAAATGTTAACAGTCGCTCAGCAAAAACTAGGAGGAGAGGGATACTTTATTCCTTTTTACCAACAAGACATGCGAGAGCTTGATGTTCCAGGTGAGTTTGACTGCGTCACTATCTTTTGTGATTCATTAAATTATGTATTGCAAGAAGATGGAGTACAAGAAACATTTAGAAGAGTGTTTCACCATTTGCGTCAAGATGGTTTGTTTTTATTTGATGTACATTCTTTATATAAAATACATCATGTATTTCAAAATGAAACGTATACAGTGAATGGAGAAGAAATATCTCTTATTTGGAATTGCTTCCCTGGTGAAGAATCAAATAGTGTAGAGCATGATTTGACATTCTTTGTTCAAGATCCGGAAGAAGATGTGTACCATCGGTTTGACGAATGTCACGTGCAACGTGCATATCAAGTGGAAGAGTTAACGAAATGGCTTGAAGAAGCAGGTTTTACAGTTCTTCGTGTAACAGGTGATTTTGAGCGACTTGAAGTTACAGAACAAACAGAGCGTATTTTCTTCATGGCGAAGAAAAACGGATAAAACAAATAAAACAAAAGCAACCGAGAAGGTTGCTTTTGTTTTATAAAGAAGATGTATTTTTAGTTCTAGCATAATCTGAAGATCGTATGCGTAAAGTGTGGGAATAGTAGTTGAAGTGAAAATGTATTGTAAAAAAGTAAGTATTTATAAAAAGGATTTGGAATGAAAATGACGTATTTATTATGTGTGTTTATTGAATTGCTGATCAACGCATTCTAAATCTTCATCAAATTTTTCATGTGTTCGCTCGATTAACTTATGGAACATATCTCCAACGTGTTCTTCTAAAACCCGAATGCCTTCCCCGGTAACGCCGCCTTTCACGCAAACCTTTTCTTGTAAGGTAGGTAATGTGAAGATTTCTTTTTCAAGTAATTTCCCCATCCCCACGACCATTTCACTTACTAAAGTAGTAGCCTCTTCGTGTGTAATATTTGTTTTATCTACAGCAGCGTTAATGAAGCATTGTAGCAAATAACTAAAGAAAGCAGGACCGCAACTTGCTATATCAGATGAAACACGTGTTATATCTTCTTCTATTACAAGAGGTGTAGAAATATTTTTGAATAGACGAAGTAGTTTTTGTTGCCATTCTTCAGAGCAATTATCTCCAAATGTAAATAGTGAGGCGCCAGAGAGGGCGCGATTTGTGATACTTGGAATGATACGTGCGACGTGGCACGGTACGAGAGTCTCTAATTGTGATGGAGATATTGGACTTGTAATAGAAACTAAGCACGTTTCATCAGAAAAATGTTCAGCGTATTTTTTTAGGATAGGGTATATATCTATCGGCTTAACGCAAATAAAAATAAGTTGTGATTGTTCGATTACTTCCGGGATTGTTTTTGCTATATGAACAGAAGGGTATTTTTCTTTTATATGATATGCTTTGGCAGGCGTCCGATTAATGATTGTAAGGCACGAAGGTTTGACAGCACGGGTTTCTAAAAATGCATCGATTAGTATATTCCCCATGTTTCCTGTCCCTATAATTCCTATGTTCAAAGTTTCATCCCTCCTTCGTAACAGCTTTCTCCTAAACAATATGAATGATGTTATAAATTTATGATTAGAGGTGTAAAATGATGTGGGATTTTCCGAAAAAGTGGTTAGGTTTAGTGGCTATTATTGGAACTTTACTTTTTCTTGTTTTTTGGAAAACGAATCAGAGTGTAGAACGAACGCCTATTACAATGAATGTGCAAGAGAAGGAGATAGAAAAAAAGGGTAAACCGAAAATATCGGATACAAAGGAACAGAAAAGAACAATTATAATTGATGTGAAAGGAGCGGTTAATAAAGAAGGGGTATATGAAATGAAGGAAGGAGATCGCGTAAAGGATGCGGTTCAAAAGGCTGGTGGTTTTTTATCAGAAGTAGATATGAAAAAAGTGAATTTAGCACAAATTGTACAAGATCAAATGCTTCTTTATATACCGAGTAAAAATGAGTCAGAACAAGGGATGTTTACTTCTTCTAAGGAAGATGGCAAGATTCGAATAAATACAGCAGCGAAAGAGCAATTGGAAAAAATTACAGGGATTGGCTCTCGAAAGGCAGAAAGTATTTTGAAATATCGAGAAGAGCATGGTCCGTTTCAGAAAATAGAAGATTTATTAGAGATTGATGGGATTGGTGCGAAGTCTCTTGAAAAGATAAAAGATCAAATTATTATTCCGTAAAAGATTGACGAAGTTTTTCTTCTTTCGCTACACTACAAGTAGACAAAAAAGTAGGTGAAAAATATGGAACGAATTTCATGGGATCAATATTTTATGACGCAAAGCCATCTACTATCGTTACGTAGTACATGTACAAGGCTTGCGGTAGGAGCGACAATCGTTCGCGATAAACGAATTATTGCTGGTGGATATAATGGTTCGATTAAAGGTGGCGTACATTGTATAGATGATGGTTGTTACGTAATCGATAATCATTGTGTTCGGACAATTCATGCCGAAATGAATGCTTTATTACAATGTGCCAAGTTTGGTGCGAAAACAGAGGAAGCAGAAATTTACGTTACGCATTTCCCTTGTTTACAATGTTGTAAGGCAATTATTCAAAGTGGTATTACAGCGGTTTATTATGCGCAGGATTATAAAAATCATCCATACGCCATAGAGTTATTTGAACAAGCGAATGTAACAGTGAAGCACGTTCCGCTAGAATATGATATCGCTGCATTAGAGGAGCAAAAACGTTATACGGAGTTAAAAGAATTATTTGCGTCTTTAGAAAAAGATAATTTATCAATGGAAGAATTACAGCATGTATTCACGAAAGCAAAAATGATGCTATAAGGAGTGAGTATAAGTTGCAGGAACAATGGGGGTATGTTGCAATCTCGTTTATAATAGGGATTGCAATTGCCTTTTCCTCGTCACTTTTATTGATAGTTTTTTGCCTCTTTTTAAATGTTTTCTTCTGTTTATATCGCACTTCGCGTAAAACCTTCTTTTTTTGCATTGTAGCGTGCTTTAGTGGCGCTATATACACTTCCTATGTTCAAGGGTGGAATAAGTCTCTAGGAGAGTCCTATGGAGTTACAAGAGGGGTTATACAAAATACACCGCTTGTTAATGGAGATCGCCTATCTTTTCAGTTTGAAGATCACAATAAAAATATAGTGCAGTTAAGTTATAGAATAAAATCAGCCTTGGAAAAGGAAAAAATGCAACAATTATACGCAGGGATATCATGTGTATTCGAGGGTGAGAGGAAAGAACCGCAAACAGCTCGGAATTTTCATGGTTTTAATTACCGTGATTATTTATACAAGCAACATATTCATTTCACATTTGAGGCTACATATATTTCTGAATGCTATAAAACATCACTGTCGCTCATACAACGGATTCTCCTTTTGAGGCAACAAGTAATCTCGAAAGTTACAGAGATGTTTCCAGAGCAATCAGGTGCTTTTATGAATGCGTTACTATTTGGTGATAGACAACAAATGACGTTTGAAGTGGAAGAGCAATATCAACAGTTTGGTCTTGTACATTTGTTAGCAATTTCAGGTTCGCACATTGTATTGTTAATGGTGATAGTATATTTTATTTTGCTAAGAAGTGGTGCGACGAGGGAGGTAGCAACAATTTGCCTTATCATTTGTATTCCTTTGTATATGGTTTTAGCAGGAGCGTCACCCTCTGTTATAAGGGCTTCTATAACAGGAGTTTTGACGTTGATTGCTTTTATGTGCTCGATTCGTTTATCTAGTTTAGATGCTTTAAGTGTAACAGCTATATGTATGCTTATATATGACCCTTATCTTGTTTTTAATATTGGATTTCAGTTTTCTTTTGTAGGTAGCTTCGCTTTACTTTTGTCTGCTCCGTTATTGTTAGTGAGTAGCAACGGAGTAATCCGAAATTCTATTTATATTTCTATCATTTCACAGCTCGTTAGTACTCCGATTTTGTTATATCACTTTGGTTATTTTTCTCCATATAGCATTTTCCTCAATCTTTTATACGTTCCGTTTTTATCTACCATTGTATTACCATGTAGCATTATTATTTTACTGTGTATGCCAATTGTCCCGTTTCTCGCAAAAGGATTTGCGGATGTGTTATCAATAGGCTTGAGTATGTCTAATGTTTTTCTAAGTTATTGTGAAAGTTTACCATTTAACCAGCTTATTTTCGGGAAAACGTCCTTCAATCTTGTAGCTGTATATTGCGCGAGTATTGTCAGTATATTGATGGTTTGGGAAAGGAGAGCGCCGAAAAAAATGGTTTGTATAGTTGTGAGTATATTTCTTTTTATTAGCACGTGTCATTATGTATATCCATATTTTAGAGGAAGTGGAAGTGTAACATTTATTGATGTTGGACAAGGTGATGCAATATTAATTCGCCTTCCGTATGATAAAGGGGTTTATCTTATTGATACAGGTGGAACGCTTCGTGTCAATAAGGAAGAGTGGCAACAAAAAAAGCATGAATTTTCTGTTGGAAATGATGTTTTAATACCCTATTTACAAAAAGAAGGTATTAAAACAATTGATAAATTAATCGTAACGCATGGAGATGCAGATCATATAGGTGCTGCGCAAGAATTATTATCATATATACCTGTAAAAGAAGTTGTGTTTGGCCGGAAGGGAAAAGATGCAGTATTAGAAAAAGTAGTAAAGAAACAGGCATTAGAAAAGGAAATGAAAATAACTGAAGTGGGGGAAGGGGAAAATTGGAGTGTAAATGAAGCTGAATTTTTCGTTTTAGCTCCAAAAGGAAAAGAAAAAAGTGAAAATAATGCTTCAATTGTAATATGGGCAAAATTTGGAGGATTGACGTGGCTATTTACAGGCGATTTAGAAGAAGAAGGAGAGCAGTTTTTAGTATCTGCGTATCCAGATTTGCGAGTAGATGTTTTAAAAGTTGCTCATCATGGAAGTAACACGTCATCTATAGAGTCTTTTTTGAACGTTATACAGCCCCGTGTAGCGATTATATCTGTTGGTAAGCAGAATAGATATGGACACCCGCATAAAGAAGTGATAGAGCGTTTGGAGAAGATGGGGAGTGCGATATGGCGCACGGACAAGCAAGGTGCTATTTCCTATGTTTTTAAAGGGGAAAATGGAACCTTTCAAAGTAAAATCACATACGATAAGACATATAATAGGTGAAAAAGAGAAGACTGCCATGAAGTGGCAGCCTTTAAGAACCGATAAATTTAATAACAGTTGCAATGATGAAAAGTGTTGCGAAAAAACCAAATGAGACGATAAATCCTACCCCTGAATCAATAGCGTCATTGCGTTTACTTTGAACGTTTTGTTCAAAATCATTCATTTAGAATCCCTCCCCAACATTCCACTTTAGTATAGAATATTGTCAGAAAAAAATCTACAATTTCCATATGAAGAGAAAATGAGCTTTTTTGCTACTTTTAGATCATGAAGTAACGTGAGTTTTTTGTTTCCAAGCATGTTAACAGTTGGCACTTATACTCGAATTTTTATTGTGAATAATAAAGGGAAGGTGATTACCGCACACCAATAAGAAACCCGGGGCTTATTGCGTGGCGTTTAATATAAATAAAGGGACGGGTTATAAAGCCTGTTCCTTTGTACTTGTAAAACAAAAGCTAGGGCATTAGTATAAATATATATTGCTAAGTTAGGGAGTAGGAAAAAGTATGAGTGATATACATAAAAAAATTAAAAAGAAACAGTTTGCTTCGTTATATTTACTATATGGAACGGAAGCTTTTTTTATAAATGAAACGATAAAGCTTATTACGACAGAAGCACTTGAAGAAGAAGATCGAGAGTTTAATGTTGTGACATACGATTTGGAAGAAGCATATTTAGAAGATGTGGTTGAGGATGCGCGTACGCTTCCTTTCTTTGGAGAACGGAAAGTACTGTTAATAAAATCACCGCTATTTCTGACTTCGCAAAAAGAAAAGTTAGAGCAAAATATAAAAATTTTAGAAGAATACATTGGTGAACCTTCTCCATTTTCTATTCTTGTTTTTGTTGCGCCTTACGAAAAACTTGATGAGCGAAAAAAAATTACAAAACTATTAAAGAAAACAGCAGATGTAGTAGAAGCGAATGCGATGCAAGTGCAGGATGTTCAGAAGTGGATTATTGCTCGTGCAGATGAAGTGCATGTGCACATTGATAACGCGGCTGTTAGTTTGTTGCTAGAGCTTGTGGGAAGTAATGTAACGATGTTGGCGAAGGAAATGGACAAGTTAACGTTATACGTTGGTATGGGCGGAGAGATTACGACGAAACTTGTTGCAGAGCTTGTGCCAAAATCAGTTGAGCAAAATGTATTTGCTTTGACAGAAAAAGTGGTGAAAAAAGATATTGCAGGTGCAATGCGAATTTTGGATGGATTATTTACGCAGCAGGAAGAGCCGATTAAATTGCTTGCGTTATTAGTGAGTCAATTCCGTTTGTTGTATCAAGTGAAAGAGTTACAGCAACGTGGTTATGGGCAAAATCAAATTGCATCTCATATTGGTGTACATCCGTATCGTGTAAAATTGGCGATGAATCAAACGAAATTTTTCTCTTTTGAAGAATTAAAAAAAGTGATTATAGAATTAGCAGAAGCTGATTATAGTATGAAGACGGGAAAGATGGATAAGAAACTTGTGCTCGAGTTTTTCTTAATGCGATTAAATCATATGTGATGACACAAAAAAGTTCATGTACCTAGTGCATGAACTTTTTTTGTATATAAAAAAACGATCCAAATGGATCGTTTTTTAAACGCCTTACGCGTTTACTTGTTTCGCTAAGCGAGATTTTTGACGAGATGCAGCGTTTTGGTGGATAAGACCTTTACGAGCTGCTTTGTCAAGTTTTTTAGAAGCAGTTTTGAAAGCTTCTTTAGCATTTTCAAGATCGTTATTAGTAACTAAAGCTTCTACAGTTTTAACAGCAGAACGCATGTCAGACTTGATAGAAGCGTTATGTGCACGACGCTCTTCGCTAAGTTTAGCGCGTTTGATAGCAGATTTGATGTTTGCCATACTTTTCACCTCCCTGGTGCAATCGAATGACTCGATTCTTACATAGAACAAGTGATATTCTATCAAACGGTGAAGAGAATTGCAATAGTATATCCATGAAATTTCACGTAAAGGAAAGAATGACCTTATATAACTTTGGGAAATCTAACGATATTTACTATGAATTACGGAGGAGATACGATGAAAGAACCATTGGATTTAAGTAAATATAGCGTTAGAACTGACCTTGCTGTAGAAGCTCATCAAATGTTGCAAGAAAGCCAAGAAGAACAAAAAGGGATACAGGGGGTAATTGTAAAAGAGAGGGAAGAAGAAGGTACTATAATTACAAAAGTAACAATTGATGAAGCTGCCTCTGAAGCGATGGGTAAAAAACCTGGAAATTATTTAACGCTTGAAGTACAAGGTATACGTCAGCAAGATACAGAACTTCAACAAAAAGTGGAGCGTATTTTTGCAAAAGAATTTTCTTATTTCTTAGAAGAGGTTGGTGTTACAAAAGAAGCGAGCTGTTTAATTGTAGGCCTTGGGAATTGGAATGTAACACCGGATGCTCTTGGGCCAATAGTTGTAGAAAATGTATTAGTAACGAGACATTTGTTTCAATTGCAGCCTGAAAGTGTAGAAGAAGGATTCAGGCCTGTTAGTGCAATTCGGCCGGGGGTAATGGGGATTACAGGCATCGAAACGAGCGATGTTATTTATGGGATTATTGAGAAGACAAATCCAGACTTTGTAATTGCGATTGACGCATTAGCTGCTCGTTCTATTGAACGAGTAAATAGCACGATACAAATTTCTGATACTGGAATCCATCCTGGATCAGGGGTTGGGAATAAACGTAAGGAACTAAGTAACGAGACATTAGGTATCCCTGTTATCGCAATTGGTGTTCCGACTGTGGTCGATGCCGTTTCGATTACAAGTGATACAATTGATTTTATTTTGAAACATTTTGGTCGAGAGATGAAAGAAGGAAACAAACCTTCAAGATCTTTGTTACCAGCGGGATTTTCATTTGGAGAAAAGAAAAAATTAACAGAAGAAGATATGCCAGATGAAAAGAGCCGAAATATGTTTTTAGGTGCTGTTGGTACGTTAGAAGAAGAAGAAAAAAGAAGGTTGATTTATGAAGTGCTATCGCCCCTTGGTCATAACTTAATGGTGACCCCAAAAGAAGTAGATACTTTTATTGAGGATATGGCGAATGTAATAGCGAGTGGTTTAAATGCAGCGCTGCATCATCAAATTGATCAAGATAATACGGGAGCGTATACACATTGAGGGAGAAAGATGATAATAGTTTGAGTCGTTTTGCGCTTTTGTGTATATGTAGTGTAGCTTTATGTTTACTTATGATGATAGCAGGAGTGTCACTTGCTAATCATGGTTTGAAAAGTATGAAAGGTTATCGGCAATTGTCGTATGAACAAATAGCTCATATGACAGGGACAGAGAGTACAGGTGTTGAATCAGAAATTTTGGGTAGTTCGTTTTCAGCTTCAGAAAAACAACAACAATTAGAACGTTTAAGAAGTTTTAATGTTGTAGAAGGAATTGGGATGGCGGTAGCAAGTGTAGCTTATGAAATGACGAAGTTCGGAACGGATATAGTTGTTGGGAAAATAAAGGGGATTTTTAGCTAAGAGTAGCATGGGAGATGGTTGTTTTACTGATTTGTAAGACAACCGTTTTAAAATTTGAAAAGGGTTTGTCTCTTATGGTTTATTCGCATAAGATATAGATAGAATGATTTGTATCGTAAGCAGCACGAGTTTTCATTGAATCTTTGTTGCTCTATTGATATAATCAGTGCTAGTGTATATTGGCGAGACTATTAGGAGTTGAGAACATAGATGAACAAAGAAGAAAGAGCAAAAAGACAGTCCAAAATTCGTAATTTCTCTATTATTGCTCATATTGACCACGGAAAATCAACGTTAGCAGACCGTATTTTAGAGAAAACAAATGCGTTAACACAACGCGAAATGAAAGCTCAGTTGCTTGACTCTATGGATTTAGAGCGTGAGCGTGGTATTACAATCAAATTAAACGCAGTTCAATTAAACTATAAAGCAAAAGATGGTGAAGAATATATTCTTCATTTAATTGATACACCAGGACACGTCGACTTTACGTACGAAGTATCTCGTAGTTTAGCGGCTTGTGAAGGCGCGATTCTTGTAGTAGATGCAGCGCAAGGTATTGAAGCTCAAACGTTAGCGAACGTATACTTAGCGCTCGATAACAACTTAGAAATTTTACCAGTTATCAATAAAATCGACTTACCAAGTGCGGATCCAGAACGTGTACGTCAAGAAGTAGAAGATGTAATTGGTTTAGATGCATCAGAAGCGGTACTTGCTTCTGCGAAAGCTGGAATTGGTATTGAAGAAATTTTAGAACAAATTGTTGAAAAAGTACCAGCTCCGGCAGGTGATTCAGAAGAGCCGTTACAATGTATGATTTTCGACTCTTTATATGATCCGTACCGTGGTGTAATTGCTTATATCCGTGTTGTAAATGGAACGGTAAAAGTTGGCGATAAAGTACGTATGATGGCAACGGGTAAAGAATTTGAAGTAACAGAAGTAGGTGTATTTACACCGAAAACTACGCAACGTGACGAGTTAACAGTAGGTGATGTAGGTTTCTTAGCAGCATCTATTAAAAACGTAGGTGATACACGTGTTGGTGATACGATTACACATGCGAAACGTCCAGCTGCAGAGGCGTTACCAGGTTACCGTAAATTAAACCCGATGGTATTCTGTGGGCTGTATCCAATTGATTCTGCTCGTTATAACGATTTACGTGATGCGTTAGAAAAATTAGAGTTAAACGATTCTGCTCTTGAGTTTGAACCAGAAACATCTCAAGCGTTAGGATTTGGTTTCCGTTGTGGATTCTTAGGACTTCTTCACATGGAAATCATTCAAGAACGTATTGAACGTGAATTTAAGATTGACTTAATTACAACAGCGCCAAGCGTTATTTATAAAGTTTATTTAACAAACGGTGAAGATGTTATTGTTGATAATCCATCTAATATGCCAGATCCACAGTCTATCGATCGTGTAGAAGAGCCGTTTGTGAAGGCTTCAATTATGGTTCCGAATGACTATGTTGGAGCTGTAATGGAAATTTGCCAAGGTAAACGTGGAACGTTTATTGATATGCAATATTTAGATGAAACGCGTGTTACATTAACATATGAAATCCCGTTATCAGAAATCGTATATGACTTCTTCGATCAATTGAAATCAAATACGAAAGGGTATGCATCATTTGACTACGAGTTAATTGGTTATAAACCATCTAAACTTGTGAAAATGGATATTCTTTTAAATAATGAACAAGTGGATGCTTTATCATTTATCGTACACCGTGATTCAGCGTATGACCGTGGTAAAGTAATTGTAGAGAAATTAAAAGAATTAATTCCGAGACAACAGTTCGAAGTACCAATTCAGGCGACTATCGGAAATAAAGTTGTAGCACGTTCTACAATTAAGGCGATGCGTAAAAACGTACTTGCAAAATGTTACGGCGGTGACATTTCTCGTAAGCGTAAACTTCTTGATAAGCAAAAAGAAGGTAAAAAACGTATGAAGTCTGTTGGTTCTGTAGAAGTGCCACAAGAGGCATTTATGGCTGTACTGAAAATGGATGACAACTAATATTTGAAATAAAAAAGAAGTCGTTTATGCGGCTTCTTTTTTCTGTATAATTACTTTTTAGACATCTGAGCAGCTCTCATTTACAATAATGAGAGAGCTTTTTAGTTCATATAGAGTTAGGAGATTGTTAATGTCCGAAAATATTCGAAAAGATATTCAAGATAAAATACAAAATGGCAATTTTAATTGTGAAAAGGAATTGACGCTTTCTATTATTAGTGGAAAGTGGAAAGTTGTGATACTGTGGCATCTTGGTGTGGAAGGGCCTCATCGTTTTAGTGAATTACAACGGTTATTCCCAAGCATTTCTCATAAAGTTTTGTCGAACCAATTAAAAGAGTTAATGGAAGATGGGATTGTTGATCGAACAGTATATCCCGAAATTCCTCCTCGTGTTGAGTATTATATGACGGAACTAGGCATGTCACTTTTACCGATCGTTGAAATGATGTATGATTGGGGAAAAATGCGAATGGAACAAATTCGTAATACGTTAGAGAAGTAGAGAATCCTCCGGAGTGCGGAGGTTTTCTTTTTAGAAAGGTAGGAGTTATATTTGGTACAAGCTGCATATATTCATATTCCGTTTTGTCAGCACATTTGTCACTATTGTGATTTTAATAAAGTGTTTATTGAACGCCAACCGGTTGATCAATATTTAGATTATTTAGAGAAGGAAATAATAAATACGGTTCAAAAAGTTCCGTTTGATAGTATGAAAACGATTTTTGTGGGCGGTGGAACTCCGACAGCGTTAAATATGGAACAGACAAAAAAATTACTCGAGATTATTAATCGTCATTTGCGTCCGTTTGCTCCGAATTGTGAATTGACATTTGAAGCGAATCCAGGAGATCTACCGAAAGAGAAGTTGAATGTACTACTAGAAGGTGGAGTGAATCGAATTAGTTTTGGTGTGCAAACATTCCGTGATGAACTGCTTGAGAAAATCGGGCGCAAGCATACGAGGGAAGATGCATTCCTAGCAATTCGAGAAGCTCAGGAAGTAGGCTTTAAAAATATTAATGTAGATATTATTTATGCTTTGCCAGGACAAACGATAGAAGATGTGAAGGAAACATTAGACATTGCTTTTACGCTTGGTGTACAACATTTCTCGGCATATTCATTAATTGTGGAACCTAAAACAGTGTTTTATAACTTAATGAATAAAGGGAAATTGCGTCTTCCGGGTGAAGACCATGAAGCTAAAATGTATGAAATGGTAATGGATGAAATGGAGAAACACGGTTATAACCAGTATGAAATTAGTAATTTCTCAAAAGGTGACAATAAAAGTAGACATAATCTCACATACTGGAATAATGAAGAGTATTATGGCTTTGGAGCTGGAGCTCATAGTTATGTGAATGGGGAACGTATTCAAAATGTAGGTCCGCTGAAGCAATATTTTAATAAAATTGATGAAACAGGATTTCCGTATTTAGATGTTCATAAGGTGACGGAGAAAGAAAGAATGGAAGAAGAACTGTTCTTAGGACTTCGAAAAACAAAAGGTGTTTCTAAAACGGCATTCCGCAATAAATTTAATGTGGAGATGGATCAAGTTTTCGCGAAGCAGTTACAAAGCAATCAAGAACAAGGATTACTTGAAGAGGAAAATGGACATGTGCGTTTAACGCGAAAAGGAAAATTATTAGGGAATGAAGTATTCCAATCATTTTTGATTGACTAATTAAATGTTCCATAGGCGTGAAAAAGTTTCATTATTTCGTGACGTTTCCGTTGACAATTGAATGTCAATTTTGGTAAGTTATTAATAGATTTAGCACTCAAAGACAAAGAGTGCTAACAGAGGTGATGATGAGATGCTTACGGAACGTCAGCTCTTAATTTTACAAACAATTATTGATGACTTTATTGGATCAGCGCAGCCTGTTGGGTCTAGAACGTTGGCTAAAAAAGATGAAATCACATTTAGTTCAGCTACTATTCGAAATGAAATGGCGGACTTAGAAGAATTAGGTTTTATTGAAAAAACGCACAGTTCTTCTGGACGTGTTCCTTCTGAGAAAGGCTACCGATTTTATGTAGACCATCTTTTAGCGCCGCAAAACTTACCGAACGCTGAAATTGTACAAATTAAAGATTTATTTGCTGAAAGAATTTTTGAAGCGGAAAAAATTGCACAGCAATCTGCTCAAATTTTATCAGAACTTACGAATTATACGGCCATTGTTCTTGGACCGAAGTTAAGTACAAATAAACTTAAAAATGTACAAATTGTGCCGCTTGATCGTCAAACTGCAGTCGCTATTATTGTAACTGATACAGGGCATGTACAAAGTAAAACGATTACCGTTCCGGAATCTGTTGATTTATCAGATTTAGAAAAAATGGTTAATGTTTTAAATGAAAAGCTATCTGGCGTACCGATGGAAGAACTTCATAATAAAATCTTTAAGGAAATTGTTACAGTTTTACGTGGGTATGTTCATAATTACGATAGTGCAATAAAAATGTTAGATGGTACATTTCAAGTTCCGTTATCGGAAAAGATATACTTTGGAGGAAAAGCAAATATGCTTTCGCAGCCAGAGTTCCATGACATTCAAAAGGTTAGATCTTTGCTTACCATGATTGATAATGAAGCCGAATTTTATGACATTTTGCGTCATAAACAAGTCGGGATTCAAGTGAAAATTGGTAGGGAAAACACTTCGACGGCTATGGAGGATTGCAGTTTAATTTCTGCAACATATTCGATCGGCGAAGAGCAACTTGGAACAATTGCTATTTTAGGTCCTACGAGAATGCAATATTCTCGTGTAATTAGTTTGTTACAGTTATTTACGAGACAATTTACTGATGGACTTAAAAAGTAAATGAGAGTAATACATTCGCTCAAGTGATGAAATTTTCATTGCTGTGTGTAATATATAATGCTTAGGTAATCATGCTATGCATGATACCTAATACCTTTTAAGGAGGTGAATATTGTGGAAGAGCGTAACGAACAAGTGGTAGAAGAAGTAAAAGAAGCGCAAGTTGAAGAAGCTGTCACGCCAGAAAACAGTGAAGAAACTGTAGAAGAAAAAAGTGAGGCTGCTCTTTTACAAGAAAAAGTAGATGAGTTACAAGCGAAACTAACGGAAACGGAAGGTCGCACATTACGTCTACAAGCTGATTTTGAAAATTATAAGCGCCGTGTCCAAATGGATAAACAGGCTGCTGAAAAATATAGAGCACAAAGTCTAGTTTCAGACATCTTGCCAGCTCTTGATAATTTTGAAAGAGCAATGCAAGTGGAAGCGACTGATGAGCAAACGAAATCCTTGTTACAAGGTATGGAAATGGTGCATCGTCAATTGTTAGAAGCGCTGACTAAAGAAGGTGTGGAAGTGATTGAAGCTGTTGGTAAACAGTTTGATCCTAATGAACACCAAGCTATTATGCAAGTGGAAGATAGTGAATTTGAATCAAACGCGGTTGTGGAAGAATTCCAAAAAGGTTATAAATTAAAAGACCGTGTGATTCGCCCATCAATGGTAAAAGTAAATCAATAATTTACATAAAACTAGGAGGATTCGCCATGAGTAAAATTATCGGTATTGACTTAGGTACAACAAACTCTTGTGTAGCTGTTATGGAAGGTGGAGAACCAAAGGTTATCCCAAATCCAGAAGGAAACCGTACAACACCTTCTGTTGTAGCTTTCAAAAATGAAGAACGTCAAGTTGGGGAAGTTGCAAAGCGCCAAGCAATTACAAACCCAAATACAATCATGTCTGTTAAACGTCATATGGGTACAGACTACAAAGTAGAAGTTGAAGGTAAAGATTATACACCTCAAGAAATTTCTGCAATCATTTTACAAAACTTAAAAGCTTCTGCTGAAGCATACTTAGGTGAAACAGTAACGAAAGCTGTTATTACAGTACCTGCATACTTCAACGATGCAGAGCGTCAAGCAACGAAAGATGCTGGTCGTATCGCTGGTTTAGAAGTTGAGCGTATCATTAACGAGCCAACAGCAGCAGCACTTGCTTACGGTTTAGAAAAACAAGACGAAGAACAAAAAATCTTAGTATATGACTTAGGTGGCGGTACATTTGACGTATCTATCCTTGAGTTAGCAGACGGCACATTCGAAGTTATTTCAACTGCTGGTGACAACCGTCTTGGTGGCGATGACTTTGACCAAGTTATCATCGATCACTTAGTAGCTGAGTTCAAAAAAGAAAATAACATTGATTTAAGCCAAGATAAAATGGCGCTTCAACGCTTGAAAGATGCAGCTGAAAAAGCGAAAAAAGATCTTTCTGGTGTAACACAAACTCAAATTTCATTACCATTCATTAGTGCTGGAGCTGCTGGTCCATTACACTTAGAATTAACGTTAACAAGAGCGAAATTCGAAGAGCTTTCAGCAGGTCTTGTTGAAAGAACATTAGAGCCAACTCGTCGTGCATTAAAAGACGCTGGTTTTGCTCCAAGCGAATTAGATAAAGTTATTCTTGTTGGTGGATCTACTCGTATCCCAGCTGTACAAGAAGCTATTAAACGTGAAACTGGTAAAGAGCCATATAAAGGTGTAAACCCTGATGAAGTTGTAGCATTAGGTGCTGCAGTTCAAGGTGGCGTACTTACTGGTGATGTAGAAGGCGTTCTATTATTAGACGTAACTCCACTTTCTTTAGGTATTGAAACTATGGGTGGCGTGTTCACGAAATTAATCGAGCGTAACACTACAATTCCAACAAGTAAGTCACAAGTATTCTCGACAGCTGCTGATAATCAACCAGCAGTAGACATTCACGTATTACAAGGTGAGCGTCCAATGTCAGCTGACAACAAAACGTTAGGTCGTTTCCAATTAACTGACCTTCCACCAGCACCACGTGGTATTCCACAAATCGAAGTAACATTCGATATTGATGCGAACGGTATCGTTAACGTACGTGCGAAAGACTTAGGAACAAGCAAAGAGCAAGCTATTACAATCCAATCTTCTTCAGGTCTTTCTGATGAAGAAGTAGAACGTATGGTACAAGAAGCGGAAGCAAATGCTGACGCTGATCAAAAACGTAAGGAAGAAGTTGAACTTCGTAACGAAGCTGACCAACTTGTATTCCAAACAGACAAAGTTGTAAAAGATTTAGAAGGTAAAGTAGATGCAGCTGAAGTTGCAAAAGCAACAGAAGCGAAAGAAGCATTACAAGCTGCAATTGAGAAAAACGAGCTTGAAGAAATTCGTGCGAAAAAAGATGCTTTACAAGAAATCGTACAACAATTAACTGTTAAATTATACGAGCAAGCTCAAGCAGCTGCTGGTCAAGCAGAAGGTGCGCAAGGTGCACAAGACGCTGGCACGAAGAAAGACAATGTAGTTGACGCTGAGTTTGAAGAAGTAAAAGAAGACAAGTAATTCAACTGTAAACATAATAAGTAAGATGACAAAAAGTCAAAGTCAAGCGTGCCTTGACTTTGGCTTTTTTCACGAATGAGAAGCGATGTGTGAGGATCTTAAGTTTTTCGCTTTGCATACTGTAAGTGAGGAAACTTTGTTGCAAAGCACTTTCTTTCGGTGTTAAAATTACGTTTATGTGAAAGATTCGGGGGTTGTAAATTTATGAGTAAACGAGACTATTATGAGGTCCTTGGACTTAGCAAGGGCGCTTCAACAGATGAAATAAAAAAAGCGTATCGTCGTTTGGCTAAAAAATACCATCCAGACGTAAGCAAAGAAGAAAATGCAATTGAAAAGTTTAAAGAAGTACAAGAAGCATACGAAGTGTTAAGTGATGATCAAAAGCGTGCGCAGTACGATCAATTTGGTCATGCTGGTGCAAATCAAGGATTCGGTGGATTTGGCGGTGGAGGAGACTTCGGCGGTGGCTTCGGTTTTGAAGATATATTTAGTTCTTTCTTTGGCGGTGGCGGCGGCAGACGTCGTGATCCAAATGCTCCGCGCCAAGGTGCTGACTTACAATATCAAGTCACTTTAGATTTTGAAGAAGCTATTTTTGGTAAGGAATTAAATGTGGAAATTCCAGTAGAAGATCCATGTGATACTTGTAAAGGTAGTGGAGCAAAACCAGGAACTTCAAAAGAAACATGTAAACATTGTTCAGGCTCTGGTCAAGTGAGTGTAGAACAAAACACACCGTTTGGTCGTATCGTAAACCGTCAAGCTTGTGGTCATTGTTCAGGAACTGGACAAATTATTAAAGAAAAATGTACGACATGTCACGGTTCAGGTAAAGTTCGTAAGCGTAAAAAAATCAATGTTAAAATTCCAGCGGGTATCGATAATGGTCAACAAATTCGTGTGTCTGGAAAAGGTGAAGCCGGCGTAAATGGCGGACCAGCAGGAGACTTATATGTTGTCGTTCATGTAAGAAATCATGAATTCTTCGAGCGTGAAGGAGATCACATTATTTGCGAAATGCCATTAACATTTGCGCAAATGGCGCTTGGTGATGAAGTGGAAGTTCCTACTGTTCATGGTAAAGTGAAGCTGAAAATTCCAGCAGGAACACAAACTGGAACAGAATTCCGCTTAAAAGGAAAAGGTGCTCCGAACGTACGTGGATATGGCCAAGGAGATCAATATGTAGTCGTTCGTGTTGTTGTACCGACGAAATTGACTTCACAGCAAAAAGATTTATTACGTGAATTTGCAGGACAAGAAGAGCAGGATGATAGTTTATTCGGAAAGCTTAAACGTGCTTTCAAAGGGGAATAATGGAAATAAAAAATGGAGTTGGTAAATTGTGAAATGGTCAGAAATTAGTATTCATACAACAGAAGAAGCAGTAGAAGCTGTCTCTCATATTTTACATGAAGCTGGTGCTAGCGGAGTTGCGATTGAGGATCCAGCGGAGTTAACGAAAGAGCGCGAGCAACAATATGGTGAAATTTATGCATTGAATCCAGATGAATATCCGGCGGAAGGTGTATTAATAAAAGCATATTTCCCGCAAACGGATTCTTTACATGAAACGATTGCAGGTGTAAAATCATCTATTGATGTGCTTCCATCTTACGACATTGAAATTGGTACTGGAAATATTACCGTTAACGAAGTCAATGAAGAAGATTGGGCTACTGCTTGGAAAAAATATTACCATCCAGTACAAATTTCTGATACATTCACAATCGTACCGACGTGGGAAGAATATACACCATCTTCTCCTGATGAAAAAATCATTGAATTAGACCCAGGTATGGCGTTTGGTACAGGAACTCATCCAACAACAACGATGTGTATTCGTGCTTTAGAAAAAACAGTACAGCCAGGTGACACTATCATTGATGTAGGAACAGGTTCTGGTGTGCTTAGTATTGCAGCGGCAAAATTAGGTGCGTCTTCTGTTCAAGCATATGATTTAGATCCGGTTGCAGTTGAAAGTGCAGAAATGAATGTGCGTTTAAATAAAACAGATGATATCGTGTCTGTTGGGCAAAATAGTCTTTTAGAAGGTATTGAAGGTCCTGTTGATTTAATCGTAGCTAACTTATTAGCAGAAATTATTCTTTTATTCCCTGAAGATGCAGCGAGAGTTGTGAAGTCAGGTGGATTATTTATTACATCGGGCATTATTGCTGCGAAGGAAAAAGTAATTTCTGAGGCGTTAGAACAAGCTGGATTTACAATTGAAGAAGTGTTACGAATGGAAGATTGGGTAGCAATTATTGCACGAAATGCGTAATATAGATTTTAGTCTATAATGAAAAGGGGAGTCTCTCACTATAAGGTGAGGGACTTGCCGTTTGTTATATGAAAAATGATAATGTTTCGTTCTTTTCGTAAGTGTTGACTTACGAAAGGAACGAAACTCTACTAAGGTGATTATATGCAACGTTATTTTGTAGAAGAAAAACATGTAAGTGAAGCAAAAATTCGCATTGTAGGTGATGATGTACATCACATTGCGAGAGTAATGCGTATGACAGCTGGCGATCAAATTTATTGCTGTGTAAACGGAAAAACAGCAGTATGTTCAATTGATGAAATTACCAGTGAATTTATTAATACGGCTATTGTAGAATGGGTAGAGGCGTCAAGTGAACTTCCTGTTTTCGTGACGATTGCAAGTGGACTGCCAAAAGGAGACAAGCTAGAGTTGATTTTTCAAAAAGGAACTGAGCTTGGGGCAGCTGCATTCTTACCATTTCAAGCATCTCGCTCTATCGTAAAATGGGATGCGAAAAAAGCTGATAAAAAGGTTGAGCGTTTAAGAAAAATTGTGAAAGAAGCTGCGGAACAATCACATAGAAGTGAAATTCCGGAAGTACATGCTCCGGCATCATTTAAGCAACTGCTTACAATGAGTGGTGAGTATGATGTTTGTCTTGTTGCTTACGAAGAGGAAGCGAAACAAGGCGAGAAATCTAATTTTGCGAAAGCTTTAACGACAATGAAACCAGGTCAAAAGCTATTGATTGTATTTGGCCCAGAAGGCGGTTTAGCTGAGGAAGAGATTACAGCGCTTCGTGAACATAAATTTGTACCATGTAGTTTAGGACCAAGAATTTTAAGAACAGAAACGGCGCCGTTATACGCGTTAAGTGCTGCTTCGTATCATTTTGAATTGATGGGGTGATGATCAATGTCAACTGTTGCGTTCCATACGTTAGGTTGTAAAGTAAACCACTATGAAACAGAAGCCATTTGGCAATTGTTTAAACAAGGTGGTTATGAAAGAACAGAATATGAAAAGAAAGCTGATGTATATGTTATTAACACATGTACAGTAACGAATACTGGGGACAAAAAAAGCCGTCAAGTAATCAGACGTGCTGTGCGTCAAAATCCAGATGCAGTTATTTGCGTAACGGGATGTTATGCACAAACATCTCCAGCTGAAATTATGGCGATTCCAGGTGTAGATATTGTAGTTGGTACACAGGATCGTGAAAAGATGTTAGGTTACATCGAAGAATTCCGTAAAGAGCGTCAACCAATTAATGCTGTCCGCAATATTATGAAAACACGTGTGTACGAAGAACTTGATGTACCTTATTTCACGGATCGTACACGTGCGTCTTTAAAAATACAAGAGGGTTGCAATAACTTCTGTACATTCTGTATCATTCCTTGGGCGCGTGGTTTAATGCGTTCTCGTGATGGAAAAGAGGTTATTAAACAAGCACAACAATTAGTGGATGCAGGCTATAAAGAAATCGTATTAACGGGTATTCATACAGGTGGATACGGCGAAGATATAAAAGATTATAACTTAGCTGGATTACTTCGTGATATGGAAGCGGAAGTAGGCGGATTAAAACGTCTTCGTATTTCTTCTATTGAAGCGAGTCAAATTTCAGATGAAGTAATTGAAGTGTTAGATAAATCTGAAGTAGTTGTACGTCACTTGCATATTCCGTTGCAATCTGGTTCTAATACTGTATTAAAACGTATGCGTCGTAAATATACGATGGAATTCTTCCAAGAGCGTTTAGATCGTTTGAAAGAAGCGTTACCAGGCCTTGCGATTACATCTGACGTAATCGTTGGTTTCCCAGGTGAAACAGAAGAAGAATTCATGGAAACATACAATTTCATTAAAGAGAACCGCTTCTCTGAGTTACACGTGTTCCCTTATTCAAAACGTACAGGAACACCTGCAGCACGCATGGAAGATCAAGTTCCTGAAGATGTGAAGAACGATCGTGTTCATCGTTTAATTGAGCTATCTAATCAATTAGCGAAAGAATATGCATCAGCGTTTGAAGGTGAAGTGCTTGAAATCATTCCAGAAGAGCAATTTAAAGACGGCGACCGTGAAGGGTTATATGTAGGGTATACAGATAACTACTTGAAAATTGTATTTGAAGGATCAGAAGAATTAATTGGTAAGCTAGTGAAAGTGAAAATTACGAAAGCTGGCTATCCATATAACGAAGCGCAATTTGTTCGTGTTATTGAAGATGATGTGAAAAAAGAATCAGCAAGCGCATAAAAAAGAGCGTGCAACCGGAAACGGTTTGCATGCTTTCTTTATTTGAAGCGGTTAAGTACTAGAAGGTGGAGAGGCGTTTCGTGCATCCCTGTATGAAAAAAGTTGAAATGATAAAAATATAGTTGTCTTCATGAAAGAAGGATACTAGCTATTTGTATAACTTTTGAAAAGGAAATGCTTCTATTCTTCTTTTATTCTGCCAAATAGTTGACCTGAAGTGATAAAATGTATTATAATCGTAAAAGACATGCTGAAGAAGTGTTTCTTTTTGCATGCTGAAGTTAGTATGTAAGTGTGATGTTTCGGAGGGAGGGAAAGAGAATGTCAAAAACAGTCGTTCGTAAAAACGAGTCTTTGGAGGATGCACTTCGCCGTTTTAAAAGATCGGTTTCTAAAACTGGTACACTTGCTGAAGCAAGAAAGCGCGAGTTTTATGAAAAACCAAGTGTAAAACGTAAGAAGAAATCTGAAGCGGCAAGAAAGCGTAAATTCTAAGAGAGGGTGTAAGTTATGAGTCTTCTCGGTCGTTTAAACGATGATATGAAACAAGCGATGAAGAATAAACAAAAAGAAAAATTAACCGTTATTCGTATGGTTAAGGCTGCTTTACAAAATGAAGGTATTAAACTGCAACATACTCTTACTGAAGAAGAGGAAGTAACAGTTTTAGCTCGTGAAGTAAAACAGTATAAGGACTCCCTCCTTGAATTTAAAAAAGCTGGTCGTGAAGACCTTGTTAATAAACTGCAAAGTGAAATTCAGATTTTAAGCGCATATTTGCCAGAGCAATTAACTGAAGAAGAACTAGTTGATGTAATCAAGCAAGTTATTTCTGAAGTTGGTGCGACTTCTAAAGCAGATATGGGTAAGGTGATGACTGCTGTTATGCCGAAAGTAAAAGGTAAAACAGACGGATCACTTGTGAATAAGTTGGTTATCCAGCTATTAGCATAAAAAAACGTCTCATTTCGTATGAGACGTTTTTTTATTGTTCTTATTAAGGAAAAACGCTATATTGCTTAAAAAGCGTTTCTGTAAGTGATAGAAACGCCTCTGGTATGTAAAAAAAGTAACGGCCTTAGTTATGATTAATCCCACCATAAAAAAAGCTTTTTCGTTTTCTTAATTTCTTCGACTAACTCCTCAATGCTTTCTGTTCCTTGTTCCACTATATCTGGACAAAATTCATACATTTCTTGCGCGAAAGATTGCATTTCTTCGTCTGTAGGTAACGCGCTAAAAATGGCATCAACCCAGTCATGATCTGCACCGATTATGATAAAAGGATAGCGATCATTCCATTTTCTTAGTTTAAAAATAACATCTATATTGCTAACTTCGTAATTAACGCCATTTGTTTGTTGGATTGTAAGGATATCAAATTGGCCATTTCCTTGTGTAATTGCAATTCTACACTCACTCTTACTTCCTTGACTAAAACTTCTTTCGCAAATAAAAGCTAAGTATCCAAGCTTCTGAACCTCAGATTGAAGTTTTATAACTTGCTGTTCAGCATAATCCTCAAAGGTAACGAAAGAGACTCCGGCTATTTTAGATTTTGAATCAGTTGCATAAAAGGGCTGGATGCTGCTGTTAGTAGCTTGTTTTATAACATTCAAAATTTCTTGACTAAATCCAATTTCCTTTCGTATTTCTTCGCTTATTAATTCATTTTTTTGTTTTTTAATGAATCCTAATATTTTTTTGAAATTCATATAACAACCACCTATAAAATATTCTTACTTACACCGCAAAATTCAGAGTGGAGCAATTTCCTTTTTCGGATTTTATCTCATTTGTCTAATGAATGACAACTACTTATTCTATGGTCAGTATGTCACGTCCAGAACGAATTGTAACAGGTTTTTTCAAGTTTCCAACTTCTTGCTAGGCTCAATTTCTTAATTTAACTTGTACTGATATCCCCTGAGGGTGCATATTCTTGTATTAATACTTCTATTATTATGGGTAACATTCTCTGATCCATCATTGTCCTGATAAATATGATTTCATATAGCGACTGTTTTAATTAACATGAGATGAACTCTTACAGAATATAGTTATGTTAGTGAAGTCGTTATAACACGATAGGCACTTGTGAAGAAATACATATATATGGGATGAGGAGGGGGTCTTTCGAGATGAAGAAATTAGAACAAATGAAAAATTGGTTAACAAAACAAGTAGACCTACCAGTGGATGTATTAATGGATCTGCCTCGGATTACTCTTGTTGGGCAAATACATATTTATATAGAAAATCATCGGGGGCTATTAGTGTTTTCAGATAAAGAAGTGCGATTGCTTTTAAAACATGGTCAATTACTAATTAAAGGACAATCCTTTGTTATTAAAACGATTCTTCCAGAAGAGCTTTTACTCGAAGGGATAATTGAGCAAGTAACATTTTTAGAAAATGAAAAAAAAGGTGATTGAAGTGAAACTTCCATTTGTGAAGTTTTTCTTCTTTATCCTGTAAAAGTTTTGTTGATAGAGACCGATTACAGTTTTAATTTGTTTCATTTTAGTACGAGCTATTTTAATGCTTCAAATAAAAAGTAGTATATCTACTTTTAGAAAGGCAGTGAAGGTGGTAAATGAAAAATAAATGGTTTATAAAGTGGCTTGGATATGTAAAAGTGCGGATTGAAGGTAGAGGAGCGGAACGGTTTGTTAATGAATGTGTACGGAGGAATTTGTTAGTTTGGGATGTTAAGAAAATAGCTGATGAAACGTTAGTTTTTTGTATGTTGTTACGCGATGTGAAAAAAATAAAACCAATTTATAGAAAAAATGAATGTAAATTATATTTTATTGGACGTTATGGTTTTCCTTTTTGGAATAAGCGTTTAATTAAAAATAGTGGATTTTTAATTGGGTTTTTAATTTTCTTTTTTGGCGTGATTGCAATGTCAAATATGGTTTGGAAAATTGAAATTACAGGAGCAAAACCCGAAACAGAATATATATTGATGAAAGAATTGGATAAAATGGGTATTAAAAAAGGGAAACTACAATTTCAAATGCCGAATGTAGAAGATGTACAACGCCATTTGACAGATAATATTAATGCCATTACTTGGGCGGGACTAGAAGTAAGAGGAACGACGTATCATTTTAAAATTGTTGAAAAAAACGAACCAAAAAAAGAAAAGGAACAAAGGCCGCAAAATTTAGTAGCAAAAAAAGAAGCGATTATTACAAAAACGTTTGTAGAAGTTGGAAAGCCGGTTGTACTGAAGAATGATCATGTAGAAAAAGGGCAGATTCTCGTATCGGGAATATATGGTAATGAGGAAAGTCCGACGATTGTTTCAGCGAAAGGTATTGTGTATGGCGAAACGTGGTATACATCTAAGGTAGATGTTCCGCTAAAGACGCAATTCCAAGTGTATACTGGTAATGTATACAATGAACATTTTCTTAAATTCGGGGATACGAAAATAAAAATATGGGGATTTCAGCATGATAAGTATAAACGCTCTCGTACTGAAAGTGTAAAGCATGATGTGAAATTATTTGGTTTTACACTGCCGATTGCATATGAAAAAGATGTTGTGAGAGAAGAGGAAGAAGCGAATCGAGAATATACAGAAAAGCAAGCGCTGAAAGTAGCGAAGGAGATGGCCGAAAAAGAACTAAAGAAAAAATTGGATGAACATGCTATGATTGTAAGTGATAAGATTTTGAGTAAAGAGGTTGAGGCGGATCAACTAAAAGTCACATTGCATTATACTGTGGTTGAAAATATTGCAGAGCCACAACCAATATCCGAATCCGATATTCAAGGAGACTGAGTAATGGCAGAACAATTAGTAGAAATGAACCAACAATTGGAAAATACTAACGAAGCAATCGCTCTTTTTGGAGTCAATGATGCACATTTAAAAGTAATTGAACGAGAACTGAATGTATCGATCGTAACTAGAGGAGAAACTGTTCATGTATCTGGAGCAGTTGAAACGGTGACACTCGTAGAAAAAATCTTACAGCAATTACTTGTTGTAATTCGTAAAAGTATATCAATTTCAGAGAGAGATGTTGCGTATGCAATTCAGCTCGCGCAACAAGGGAAAATTGCTCAATTTGAAGAGTTATATGAAGAAGAAATTTTCAAGACTGCAAAAGGTAAATCCATTCGTGTAAAAACAATGGGGCAAAGAAGATATATTCATGCGATGAAGAAGAATGATATTGTCTTTGGGATAGGGCCTGCAGGAACTGGAAAAACATACTTAGCTGTAGTAATGGCTGTGAGAGCTTTAAAACAAGGATATGTAAAGAAAATTATTTTAACAAGACCTGCTGTAGAAGCTGGAGAAAATTTAGGTTTTTTACCAGGGGATTTGAAAGAGAAGGTAGATCCATACTTACGTCCATTATATGATGCCTTACATGATATTCTTGGACAAGAATATACGCAGCGTATGATGGAGCGAGGAGTAATTGAAATAGCTCCGCTTGCTTATATGAGGGGGCGTACGCTTGATGATTCATTTGTTATTTTAGATGAGGCTCAAAATACAACGGGTGCTCAAATAAAAATGTTTTTAACAAGATTAGGTTTTAGCTCTAAAATGGTTATTACAGGGGACCCTTCACAAGTAGACTTGCCAAAAGGGGTAAAATCAGGGCTATCTATAGCTGCTAATATTTTATCTGGTGTATCAGGTCTGTCATTTATTACATTAGAACAAACGGACGTTGTGAGACATCCATTGGTGCAACGTATTATTGAGGCATATGATAAAATGGAATGATCCTATTTGTCAGGATCATTTCTTTTTGTATGATAAGGTTGGCGAACGTCATATTTTTTACTATCATGAAAGA
The DNA here is from genome assembly GCF_049310765.1 of Bacillus sp. PSXD-155. Taxonomy (NCBI): domain Bacteria; kingdom Bacillati; phylum Bacillota; class Bacilli; order Caryophanales; family Bacillaceae; genus Bacillus; species Bacillus sp. PSXD-155. The sequence goes on from NZ_JBMOWC010000006.1 coordinate 32,704, forward strand.
TAAGGAAAATAAACTATAGGTACTGGTGTGTAAAATGTTGCCTCAAAGTATCGTTGGGTAGAAGAAATGAAAGCTATAAATAGTTTCACTTTATTTCTGGAGAGGAGAAGGTATTGAAATCATGTCAAGATCTCAAGAAATTTCTAAGTGGTTTCGTAATTTACAACATTCGAAAAAACTAAGTTGGATTTCTTACGTTGTGTTAGGAGCAGTGCTGTTTTTTGCGCTTATGAATAATGTAAAACCAGAACAATTAGATGTTAATATGTATTCTATTGCGAAAAAGACAATCCATTCTCCTATAAAAATTGAAGATAAAGTTACAACGGATAAAAAGAAAAAAGAAGCCGCTACAAAAGTTGAAGATCAATATACATATAAAAGTGAGTATAAACAAAACAAAGTTGATATTGTGAATGACGTCTTTGCTAAAGTGGATGAAGTGGTGCAAGAGATTAAAGCTGTTGGACCGGATGATCAAAAAAAGATGACTGATGCTGAGAAAGTGGATAAGTTAAAAAAGAAACTACCCGCTGACTTAACGAAAGAATTATCTGATTCAAACTTACTAAATTTGATTAATGCAGATTCGAGCCAATTAGTATTAGCGAAAGATGCTGCGGTCACAGCGATTAATAGTATCATGACTGAGCATATTAAAATGGACGAATTGAAAGATGCGAAAGAACGATATGTAAGTGAGATGAATAGTGTTAATGTTGATAATGGTTTAAAAGAGTCAATTAAGGCGCTAGGAAGATATGCAATTTCAGCGAACTATTTTTATGACCCGATCTTAACGAAAGAGAAGAGAAAAGCAGAGGAAGATTTAGTTCCACCTGTTTATATTCTTCAAGGACAAGTTCTTGTTAGAGAAGGTGAAACGATTTCAAGTGATGTGTATAATCAGTTGAAATTAGTTGGTTTGTTAGAAAAAGGGAACGGCTTTCAACCTTATGTTGGATTAGCGGTACTCATTGGTGTATTACTATACTTTATGCATAAACAATTTGAATTATTTTTAAAGAGAAAAAGAGAAGATAGACCGTATGTTTTAGCGTATATTACAATTTTGTCTATCACAATCGTCTTAATGAAAATCATTAGTTTGTTTCAAAAACTTGAATACGCAGGGATTGCATATGTTGTCCCAGTTGCGATGGGAACAATACTTGTAAAACTAATGATTGGTGATCGATTTGTCTTTTTAACGAGTATGATTTTTTCTGTATGCGGAAGTATTATGTTTAATGAAGGAGTAACGAGTACATTAAATTATAGTGTAGGGATTTACGTATTGTTAAGTTCATTATCGGTTAGTATTTTCTTGCGAGAAAAAAATCGTCGTACAATGATTTTACAAGCTGGTATACTCGTTTCTGTATTAAATGTAGTCGTATTAGCGGCGCTCTTATTATTACGTAATGGGAATTTTTCGCCTCTTGAAATTGGTACGCAATTATTAATGGCTTCACTTTCAGGGATTATATCATCCGTTTTGGCTATGGGGATTTTACCATATTTAGAAAGTGGACTTGGAATCGTATCAAGTATGAAGCTTATGGAACTATCAAGTCCAAATCATCCGCTTTTACGCAGAATTTTGTTAGAAGCGCCAGGGACATATCATCATAGTGTAATGGTAGCGAATCTTTCTGAGGCTGCTTGTGAAGCAGTTGGGGCAAATGGTGTATTAGCGCGTGTAGGGGCATATTATCATGATGTAGGAAAAACAGTACAACCGCAATTCTTTATTGAAAACCAAATGGGAATTGAAAATCCGCATGATAAATTAGATCCTGTAACGAGTAAAGATATTATAATTGCTCACGTAACGGATGGAGTAAGAATGCTCGAAGAATATCATATTCCACAAGAAATTATTGATATCGCTGGGCAACATCACGGTACAACGTTACTGAAATATTTTTATTATAAAGCTATTAAAGAAGATAAAGAAAAATATACAGAAGAGATGTTCCGTTATCCAGGTTCAAAAGCAACTTCGAAAGAATCGGCAATTGTTGGTATTGCTGATAGTGTAGAAGCTGCGGTACGTTCTATGAATCACCCAACGCCAGAACAAATTAATAATTTGGTGCAAAGTATTATTAAAGATCGACTGCAAGACGGTCAATTTAGTGAATGTGATTTGACGTTTAAGGAACTACAAATCGTTGGGAAAACGTTGTGTGAAACGTTAAATGGTATTTTCCATTCGCGTATTACATATCCGGAACCTCCGGAAGAAAAGGAGAAAGAATGAGTTTGTTAATTGATTTTATTGATGAAACAGAAGAAGTAAAAGAAGAGTATATGAGTTTAATTCGTGAAGTGTTAGAAAAAGCAGCTCAAATGGAAAATATCGAGGATGGTGCGGAGGTATCGGTGACATTTGTAGATAATGAGCGCATTAGAGAAATTAATCGTGATTACCGAGATAAAGATCAACCTACAGATGTAATATCCTTTGCCATGGAAGAGATGGGAGAAGGAGAAATGGAGATTGTTGGTGCAGAGATGCCGCGCATGTTAGGGGATCTTATTATCTCTATTCCAAGGGCGAAAGAGCAAGCTGAAGAGTACGGACATTCTTTCGATCGTGAACTTGGATTTTTGGCGTTACATGGCTTTTTACATTTACTTGGTTATGATCACATGACAGAAGAAGATGAAAATGAAATGTTCGGAAGACAAAAAGAAATTTTAGAAGCTTTTGGATTAGGACGATGAAAAAAGGAAAACTTATAGATAGTTTTGGATATGCTATAGCTGGTATATTCTTTTGTTTTCGTCATGAACGAAATATGAAAATCCATTATTTAGCCGCAGTCATTGTTATATGCTGCGGCTTTTATTTCCATATTACGAAAATAGAGTGGATGATATTACTTATTGTAATAGGGAGTGTAATGAGTTTAGAGATGGTAAATACGGCTGTGGAAAAAACGGTAGATTTAGCGACTGCCGATATTCATCCGTTTGCAAAAATTGCAAAGGATGTTGCGGCAGGAGCGGTTTTATTGTTTGCAATTATAGCTGTTATAATTGGTGCTATTATCTTTTTACCGTATATGGTATAGTTGCATTCCGAAGCTTTTATTAAGCTTTGGAAGTGCTGTAAGGGCCTTTAATGAGAGAGTGTATCTCTTCATAGCTGTGAACAGGAAGGATGCGGGAATATGAATAGTAAACAATTAATTCTAGAAGCAATCGAAGCGCGTAAACAAGCGTACGTACCATATTCTAAATTTCAAGTAGGTGCAGCATTATTAACGCGCGGTGGAAAAGTATATCGTGGGTGTAATGTTGAGAATGCATCATATGGCTTATGTAATTGTGCTGAAAGAACAGCTTTATTTAAGGCGGTTTCTGAAGGAGATAAAGAATTTGTAGCCATTGCGGTTGTAGCAGATACAAAGCGCCCAGTACCTCCTTGTGGAGCATGTCGACAAGTTATGGTAGAATTATGTAAACAGGATACGAAAGTATACTTATCAAACTTACATGGTGACGTTCAAGAGACGACAGTCGGAGAATTGTTACCAGGAGCATTTTTAGCGGAGGATTTACATGAATAGAAAAGGTTATAAATCAGGTTTTGTCTCTATTATTGGCAGACCGAATGTTGGAAAATCTACATTTTTAAACCGTATTATCGGCCAGAAAATTGCTATTATGAGTGATAAGCCACAAACGACTCGTAATAAAATTCAAGGTGTATATACAGAAAATGATGCACAAGTTATTTTCATTGATACACCAGGAATACATAAACCTAAACATAAATTAGGCGACTTCATGGTAAAGATGGCGCAAACGACATTAAAAGAAGTTGATATTGTTCTGTTTATGGTTAATGCAGTTGAAGGATTTGGTCGTGGTGAGGAATTCATCATTGAGAAATTAAAAGAAACGAAACAACCAGTATTTTTAGTCATTAATAAAATTGACCAACTTCATCCAGAGCAATTACTAGAGTTAATTGATCAATATCGTAAACTACATGAATTTGCAGAGATTGTACCAATTTCTGCGTTAGACGGTAATAATGTGGACGCTTTAATTGGAACAATTAAAAAGTATTTACCAGAAGGACCACAATACTATCCAGAGAATCAAGTAACGGATCATCCGGAGAGATTTATTATTGCAGAGCTTATTCGTGAGAAAGTACTACATTTAACACGTGAAGAAGTGCCGCATTCTGTGGCTGTTGTTATCGATGCGATTCAAAAGCGTGAGGGCGGGGCAGTTTATATAAATGCAACGATTGTTGTTGAACGTGCATCACAAAAAGGAATCATCATCGGAAAACAAGGGAAAATGTTAAAAGAAGTTGGTAAGCGAGCTCGTTTTGATATTGAAGCGCTACTTGGTTCTAAAGTATTTTTAGAAGTATGGGTAAAAGTGCAAAAAGATTGGCGTAATAAAATGTCTCAGCTTCGTGACCTAGGTTTCCGCGAGGATGAGTACTAAAATAGAGTAAAGTTGTAATCAGTGGATGGTTGGTTCATCCACTGATTATTGGTTTTTATGAACTTTGATAAATTAGGAAAAATTTTTCTCACATGAAAATGGACAAAATGGGTCAATTTAATAACAACAAAGGAAATTGGTTTATAGGCTACGCTTATTGAGAAAGGTGGATTCTTATGCTAGATTTTACCTGGAAGTTTTTCTCCAAAACAGGAAGCATTGAAACGTACTTGCTTTTGAAAGAAATGGAAAAAGACGTAAACGATGAGATGGATCAACATGAAGAGGAGCTAGCGCATCTAGACTCTCCAATTTCTTGACCCGTTTTGTTCAAACCTTGGATGGTGACGAACATGTTTCAAAAAGTTGAGGGCATCGTTATCCGTACGACAGATTACGGAGAAACGAACAAGATTGTTACAATATTCTCAAGAGAACTTGGTAAGGTAAGTGCAATGGCAAGAGGGGCAAAAAAACCGAAAAGCCGATTAGCATCTGTGTCGCAATTAATGACACATGGCCATTTTCTTATTCAAATGGGATCTGGGCTTGGAACATTGCAACAAGGCGAGATTATTTCAACTATGAAAGAAATTCGCGAGGATATATTTTTAACTGCTTATGCATCATTTATTGTTGAGTTAACTGATAAAGCAACAGAAGATAAAAAACATAATCCGTATTTATTTGAAATGTTATATCAAACGTTGCATTATATGTGTGAGGGTGTTGATCCAGAAGTATTATCATTAATTTATCAAACGAAAATGCTTCCGGTATTAGGGATGCGCCCGTACTTTGATACATGTGCGATTTGTCATCAAGAAACAGACTTTGTCGCCTTCTCCGTAAGGGAAGGCGGTTTTCTGTGCTCACGTCATGCAGAGCAAGACCCATATCGTATACCGGTAGGAGAAGCTGTTCATAAATTATTACGTCTTTTCTTCCATTTCGATTTACATAGGCTCGGAAATGTATCGGTAAAGGATAGCACAAAAAAACAAATGCGTTTAGTATTGAATACATATTATGATGAATATTGCGGAATTTATTTGAAATCAAGACGTTTTTTAGAACAACTTGATAAGTTTCAAATATAATTTTGGGCCGTATACGGTCCTTTTTACATACTTTCTTTTTCGAATAGCATATTTAGTATATAATATTTAAGAGATAGTATAACTTTTTTCGTTGTGCATTAAAGGTGGTGATTATCATAGAGCTGAATAAACGGCAAGAACATATCATTCAGATTGTAAAAGATCACGGTCCTATTACAGGGGAATCAATTGCAGCGCAATTGGGTCTAACACGTGCGACGCTAAGACCAGACTTAGCAATTTTAACGATGGCTGGTTATTTAGAAGCACGTCCACGCGTAGGTTATTTTTATACGGGTAAAACTGGGGGGCAGCTATTATCTGAAGCTGTTAAGAAAATTAAAGTACAAGATTATCAATCTAGACCGGTTGTAATTGATAAAAATGTTTCCGTATACGATGCAATTTGTACGATGTTTTTAGAGGATGTTGGTACATTGTTCGTTGTAGATCAGATGACTCTATTAGTTGGTGTTGTGTCTCGTAAAGATTTATTAAGAGCGAGCTTAGGAAAGCAGGATTTAACCTCTCTTCCGGTTAATATTATCATGACAAGGATGCCAAACATTGCGATGTGTCGTAGAGAGGATTCTTTATATGATATTGCGATGGAATTAATAGAAAGACAGATTGATGCAATGCCAGTTGTAAAAGATACGAAACAAGGTTTAGAAGTGATTGGGCGAATTACAAAGACAAATATTACACGTGCGTTTGTAAATTTAGTAAATAACGAATAAGTGTAATTTGTTTAAAGTGAGGTAATGTAATGGATAATAAAATCGTATATGTCGTATCTGACTCTGTAGGGGAAACGGCTGATTTGGTTGTTCGAGCAGCAATGGGGCAATTCCCGTTTGCTCCTGATATTAGACGTGTACCGTATGTAGAAGATACAGGGACATTAAAAGAAGTGATTTCGATTGCTAAGAGTAATCAAGCACTTATATGTTTTACGTTAGTTAAGCCTGATATGCGCCAGTATTTAGTAACAGAGGCTGCAAAAGAAGGGGTAGAGGCATACGATATTATCGGCCCTCTTATTGATCAAATTGAAGAAATTACGGGGCAAGTGCCGAGATATGAGCCAGGTGTTGTCCGTAGGTTAGATGAAGAATACTTTAAAAAGATTGAAGCGATTGAGTTTGCTGTGAAGTATGATGACGGCAGAGATGCACGAGGTATTTTAAAAGCAGATATCGTGTTGATTGGTGTTTCGCGTACATCAAAAACACCACTTTCCCAATATTTAGCTCATAACAAACGCTTGAAAGTTGCGAATGTACCACTCGTGCCAGAAGTTGACCCACCTGAAGAACTATATCAAGTGGCAAAAGAAAAATGTTTCGGTTTGAAAATTACGCCAGATAAGTTAAATCATATTCGAAAAGAACGATTAAAATCACTTGGATTAAGTGATGGAGCAACATATGCAAATATTAATCGTATTCAAGAAGAAATTGATCACTTTGAGGAAGTAATTAGTAAAATAAATTGCCAAGTAATCGATGTATCGAATAAAGCGATTGAAGAAACAGCAAATATTATTGTGAATGCAGTGCAAAACCAAAAAATGTTTTAGCACATTTACCAAAGGTGAATGTGCTTTTTTCGCTCGTGTGAAATATGATACCTATGGATTTTGTAATAGATTGTAGTGTAATGGTTATACTTATACTCCTTTGTCTTTTAGTATATTCAAGGTGTGAGTTTGTCATCCTGAAATGTAAGCTGAAAAAATAAAGGGATATGTAGCGTAGTTGAAGAAAATATATTATAATAAAAAATTGTGATAAAAACCTATATTTTACGTTTAGACTTTAATTTTTCAGAATAAACTAGGGATAGGATTTACGAAAAAGACATGTAATTACGTTAAATCGACAAAATCTATACAAGAAAACGCACATTATGGAAGGATTCACAGAAGGGATGTAGAATACAGAAATATGCAAAACATCAACAACATATTAGTTGGTGTAGATGTATATCCCGTGAAGGCTGAAATTGTGCAAGTTGGAGCGGAATTTCATGTCGGAATTTTGTTTGTCGCATCATATGCTCATCCTTTAAGGAAATAGCAAGGCAATTGGATCATTGTAGATACTGAACAAAATGGAGTTGATTGTTATATGGATCAACATGAAAAAGTTACAGATCTCAAGATCAAACAGTATATGTGGCTTGCTACTCTTCTTGTAAAAAGGTGTATATGTATTGTTTCTAAGAGATACATTTGTAACAGATGAGCAAATGTATACAATTTTATATAGCAAGTATGTATATGCGATTTATGCAGATAAAGGACCTATAGGGAAGGTTCAAAATCGTTTATACAATGTAATCGGCAACACTTTCTAACAAGTTTAGAAAAATATTGTCGAATTATAAAGGAATTTTTTAATTTATATCGAATACAAAATACGACACGGAGATGGAGTTATGGGGAACAGAATTCCCGAAGAAGTTGTTGAACAGATTCGGACATCATCCGATATTGTAGAAGTCATTGGTGAATACGTTCAACTTAGAAAACAGGGGCGTAACTATTTCGGCCTTTGTCCATTTCATGGTGAGAATTCTCCTTCATTCTCTGTTTCATCTGATAAGCAAATTTTTCATTGCTTCGGATGTGGAGAAGGTGGAAATGTATTTTCCTTTCTAATGAAAATGGAAGGACTGGCTTTTACCGAGGCTGTTCAAAAGCTAGGCGAAAGAAATGGAATTGCGGTTGCAGAGTACACATCAGGACAAGGACAACAAGAAGACATATCTGATGACACTGTCATCATGCAACAAGCTCATGAATTATTGAAAAAGTATTATCATCATTTATTAGTAAATACGGAAGAGGGAAATGAAGCACTTTCATATTTATTAAACCGTGGTATTACGAAAGAGATGATTGAGAAGTTTGAAATTGGTTATGCATCACCTGCTTGGGATGCAGCGACGAAAATTTTACAAAAAAGAGGTTTATCGCTGTCTAGTATGGAACAAGCTGGCCTTCTAATAAGAAGTGAGAAGGATGGTAGTCATTACGATCGCTTCCGTGGAAGAGTTATGTTCCCGATCTATACGTTACAAGGTAAGGTGATAGCGTTTAGTGGAAGGGCGTTAGGGGATGACACTCCGAAATATTTAAATAGCCCTGAAACACCGATTTTTCACAAAAGTAAATTGTTGTATAACTTCCACCAAGCAAGACCGTTTATTAGAAAGCGTGGGCAAGTGGTTCTTTTTGAAGGATATGCCGATGTACTAGCTGCGGTAAAAAGTGGTGTGGAAGAAGCTGTTGCGACAATGGGAACAGCTTTAACTGAAGAACAAGCAAAACTTCTGCGACGTAACGTTGAAACTGTTGTTCTTTGCTATGATGGTGATAAAGCAGGGCGAGAAGCGACGATGAAAGCAGGGCAATTATTGCTAAAAGTTGGTTGCCAAGTGAAAGTCACATCCTTGCCAGATAAGCTTGATCCTGATGAATATGTGCAACAATATGGGACTACCGCTTTTGAAAATCTTGTGAAATCAAGTGTGAGTTTTGTTGGTTTTAAAATAAATTATTTGCGTTTAGGGAAAAATTTGCAAGATGAGTCTGGCAAAGAAGAATATGTGAAAAGTGTTTTAAAAGAGTTATCGTTGTTACAAGATGCGATGCAGGCAGAGTCATATTTGAAGTCATTATCGCAAGAATTTTCGTATTCAATGGAAACACTTTTGAATCAATTGCACCAATATCGCAAAGAACAAAAGGTACAGCAAAAACAAATAAAGCAGGTTGCTAAACCGTCTCAAGTCGTTCAAACAAAACCGAAGTTAACAGGTTTTGAAAGAGCGGAAAGAGAAATTATTTACCATATGTTGCAAAGTGCAGAAGTAGCTGTTCGTATGGAATCCCATATAGAAGATTTTCATACAGAAGAACATAAAGGGATTTTATATGAACTATACGCATATTATGAAAAGGGAAATGAACCTTCAGTCGGAACATTTTTAAGTTGGCTCTCTGATGAAAAGTTGAAAAATATTATCACTGATATTTCGACGGATGAATTTATTAATCCAGAATACACAGAAGAAGTGTTGCAAGGCCATTTGGAGACGCTTAGACGGCATCAGGAAAAACTTGAAAAGATGGAGATCATCTTTAAAGTGAAACAAATGGAAAAAACAGATCCTGTAGAGGCTGCTAAATATTATGTAGCATATTTACAAAATCAAAAAGCGAGAAAATAGCTTTTTTGATAAAGTTTTAGTATAATGAATGTTTGTATCTCGCGTAAGGAGGGGAACAGATGGCTGACAAACCAGCTCGTTCTAAACAAATTGAAACTGAAATGACCCTTGAGCAAGTGAAAGAACAACTCACTGAGCTCGGAAAAAAACGTGGCGTTCTTACATATGAAGAGATTGCAGAACGCATGAATGGATTTGAAATTGAATCCGATCAAATGGATGAATACTATGAATATTTAGGTGAACAAGGCATTGACTTAGTTGGTGATAATGACAACGAAGAAGGCCCTAATAATCGCCAAATTACAAAAACAGAAGAAGAGTTTGACCTCAATGATTTAAGTGTACCACCTGGGGTTAAAATCAACGATCCTGTTCGTATGTATTTAAAAGAAATTGGTCGTGTAGACTTACTATCTGCAGAAGAAGAAATTCGACTTGCAACGCGTATTGAAGAAGGCGATGAAGAAGCGAAACGTCGTCTTGCAGAAGCAAACTTACGTCTTGTAGTAAGTATTGCAAAGCGCTACGTAGGCCGTGGTATGCTTTTCTTAGACTTAATTCAAGAAGGTAATATGGGTCTAATTAAAGCTGTTGAAAAGTTCGATTATCGTAAAGGTTTCAAATTTAGTACGTATGCAACTTGGTGGATTCGCCAAGCTATTACACGTGCGATTGCGGACCAAGCGCGAACAATTCGTATTCCAGTTCATATGGTTGAAACGATTAATAAGTTAATTCGTGTACAACGTCAATTATTACAAGATTTAGGTCGCGAACCGTCTCCTGAAGAGATTGGTGAAGAAATGGATCTTGCTCCAGAAAAAGTACGTGAAATCTTAAAAATTGCACAGGAGCCAGTTTCTCTTGAAACACCAATTGGTGAAGAAGATGACTCCCATTTAGGTGACTTTATTGAAGACCAAGAAGCAACATCGCCTGCGGACCATGCAGCCTATGAATTGCTAAAAGAACAATTAGAAGATGTGTTAGATACACTAACAGATCGTGAAGAAAATGTTCTGCGTCTTCGTTTCGGTTTAGATGATGGACGAACTCGTACGCTTGAAGAAGTTGGGAAAGTATTCGGCGTAACGAGAGAGCGTATCCGTCAAATTGAAGCAAAAGCACTTCGCAAATTAAGACATCCAAGTCGTAGTAAGCGTCTTAAGGATTTCTTAGAATAGGTTATTTTTTAAGTTTACTTCACCTTTGTGAAGTAAACTTTTTTATTTTGTTAATTTTTGTTAAAATTTAGCTATCGGCAACGATTACAATTTCTTGTAATTTATTTTACAGAATTGTCTTTTGATTTGCAAATGCTCATTTTTCGATTTTTCGATTAATTTTGTTTATTCTATACAAAAATATATGTAGAAAAGCGAAAAATATGATGAGAAACGTTAATAATTATCGAAATAATAAGCTATATGACAATAAAAAACAATAAACTGAATTTATGGAATATTTTTAACAAGTAGTAGTTTTCTCTTTTCTGATAGAGCGTTTTCAAGTACAATGGAAATGACTGAATCATCTAACTATTTAGGGGTATAGAGGGGGGAGAAGAGATATGAAACGTAATCCGCTGATTCCGTTCGCTCTTATTGCAGCATTGGGTATTATCGTTATGTTTGTATTTTCATTTCAGGGGCTAAATAAATCTAAAGAGTTAGCTGATGCAAAAAATGGCGGGAAGCCAGCACAAACAGCATCAAAACCAGAGGATATTGTGAAGCAAAGCTGTACGAGCTGCCACGGTGATCAGTTACAAGGGGCAGTAGGACCTAACTTACAAAAAATTGGTGGGAAACTTTCAAAGGATGAAATTAAAGAAATTCTTTCGAAAGGAAAGGGCAATATGCCTGCTAATATAGTTCCAGCTGATCAAGCCACTAAAGTAGCTGATTGGTTATCGAAGAAAAAATAAAGTTCCGTATGACAAGTCTTTTGCTTATGCAAAGGGCTTGTTTTTCTATATTTTCTAAAATACGATGAATGATAGAGAAGTGAATTGTTGTTATAGGCTTGCAACAACTACTATAAATTCATTATCATGGAGACAGACTGACAAGAGAAGGAGTAATGGAAATACATGAATGAAGTAAAGCTTTCAAAACGATTAGAAGAAGTTGTGCGTGAAATACCGGTAGGATCTACAGTTGCTGATATTGGATCGGATCATGCGTATTTACCGTGTTATACAATTATAAATAATATTGCTACAAAAGCAGTTGCTGGAGAGGTTGTAGATGGACCGTTTCGCTCTGCACAAGCAACTGTAGCTGAAAGTGGCTTGCAAGATAAAGTAGATGTGCGTAAAGGGAATGGATTAGCTGTTATAGCGCCAGGAGAAGTAGATGTAATTACGGTTGCTGGAATGGGCGGAGCGTTAATTCGTGACATTTTAGAAAGTGGTAAAGAAAAATTAGAAGGTGTAACACGTTTAATTTTACAGCCGAATATTGCAGCACATCATATTCGTGAATGGTTTGTTGAAAATGGTTGGGAGCTTATCCATGAAAAAATCGTAAAAGAAGATGGGAAAATTTATGAGATTTTAGTAGGAGAGCGAGGAAATGTCGAAGCACCTTACTCGGAAAATAAACAAGCGGGATTGTTTATGGGGCCATTTTTAATAAAAGAAAAAAGTGAAGCTTTCGTTGAAAAATGGGAAGGGGAATTGAAAAACTTCCAAAATATTTTAAAACAGTTAGAACGTGCGGCTAATTCTGAAGAAACAAAAGCGAAACGTGCAGAAGTAGAAGCGAAAATGAAAATGATAGGGGAGATTTTATCATGAGTAAAATTCCAAACGGCCATGAAATTATTTCTTTATTTGAAAGTATGTATCCGAAGCATCTGGCGATGGAAGGAGATAAAATTGGTCTGCAGATTGGAGCGCTTAATAAATCTGTACAACACGTATTAATTGCATTAGATGTAACGGAGGAAGTTGTGGAGGAAGCGATTCAATTAGGGGCGAATGTCATTATCGCGCATCATCCTTTAATTTTTAATCCGTTAAAAGCGATTCATACAGATAAAGCGTACGGAAGAATTATTGAAACGTGTATTAAAAATGATATTGCCATTTATGCAGCGCATACAAATGTGGATGTTGCCAAGGGCGGGGTAAATGATTTACTTGCTGAGGCGTTAGGGTTGCAAAATACAGAAGTTTTGGCACCGACATATGCAGAAGAAATGAAAAAAGTTGTTGTGTTTGTGCCAGTAACTCATGCAGAGGAAGTACGAAAAGCATTAGGAGACGCAGGTGCTGGTCATATCGGCAATTATAGCCACTGTACGTTTAGTAGCGAGGGTACAGGTACGTTTGTACCTCAAGAGGGGACAAATCCTTATGTAGGGGAAACTGGACAGTTAGAGCGCGTAGAAGAAGTGCGGATCGAAACGATTATTCCAGTTTCACTACAACGAAAAGTGATTAAAGCAATGGTAACGGCACATCCATATGAAGAAGTAGCGTATGATGTGTATCCACTTGATAACAAAGGCGAAACATTAGGGCTTGGGAAAATAGGATACTTAAAAGAAGAAATGACACTTGGACAGTTTGCAGAACATGTAAAGCAATCATTAGATGTAAAGGGTGCACGAGTTGTTGGGAAATTAGATGATAAAGTGCGCAAAGTAGCTGTACTTGGTGGTGATGGTAACAAATACATCAATCAAGCTAAATTTAAAGGAGCAGATGTATATGTAACAGGTGACATGTATTATCATGTTGCTCATGATGCGATGATGCTCGGTTTAAATATAGTTGACCCAGGACATAACGTTGAAAAAGTAATGAAGCAAGGTGTGCAAAAGCAATTACAAGAAAAAGTGGATGCAAAGAAACTCAATGTACACATTCATGCTTCGCAATTACATACAGATCCATTTACATTTGTATAAGAAAAATAAAAACCGTTGCTCATATAGGCAACGGTTTTTATTATTGTTCTTTTTTCACTTTTACACGAGGTAATATTTTTTGTAACGGTACTTTTCGAACTCTCTCCCATGTAGCGGGATTCATTGGGTCATATTGATCTAAGAAAGCGATAACTTCTTTTGTAATTGGAGTTGGAGTAGAAGCACCTGCTGTAACAGCTACGTTTTCTACACCTTGTAGCCACTCTAATTTAATCTCACTTACGTCTGCAACGCGGTATGCTTTCGTACCAGCAATTTCTTGTGACACTTGTGCTAAACGGTTTGAGTTGTTACTTTTCGGATCACCGACAACAATTGTTAAGTCTGCAACATCAGCTTGTTTAGCGACAGCTTCTTGGCGAACTTGAGTTGCTAAACAAATTTCTTTATGGAATTCTGCTGTTGGGAATTTTTTTTGAATGTCCTCCATTAAATGTTGAACATCCCATTGACTCATCGTTGTTTGATTCGTTACTAAAATTTTATCTGTTGGGATTTCTAATGTTTTTAAATCATCGGCTTTTTCGATAAGGTGAACGATGTCAGGTGCAATACCAACTGCGCCTTCTGGCTCTGGATGATTTTTTTTACCGATATAAATGACATGATACCCTTCCGCTTTCTTAGCTTCGATAAGGTCATGTGTCTTGGTAACATCTGGACAAGTGGCATCGATTGTTGTTAAACCTTTTTCTTTTGCGCGTTGTTTAACTTCTGGAGAAACACCGTGTGCAGTGAAAATAACAGTACCAGAATCAATTTTATCTAAAATTTCTAAGCGACTTGGACCGTCTAATGTGATGATTCCATCTTCTTCAAAAGCGTCTGTAACATGTTTATTGTGAACAATCATACCTAAAATATAAATGGGTCTCGGCAATGATTTATCTAATGCGGCGTTACGTGCAATTACCATTGCATCGACAACACCGTAGCAATAACCACGAGGGGAAATTTTAACAATTTTCATATGAGTAATCCTCTCCTTCTAAACAAGGGATACTTTTGTGCATAGTCTTTTACATTATAAAGGAGGAGTGGATAGAAAACAAAGGATTGTTACACATATAGTTTTGGTTTTGTTGCTGTTTTTTGAACAGGCTCCTCTCGTAATTCTTTTTCTATGACTGGCTCAATCACTATTTTTTTTCTTTTTCTTTTTTTTTGTGGAGGAGGCGGAGTTGCTACCTCAACCTTTTCTGTTATGTCTTCAGCCTGATTTTTAGTTGAATCTTCTTCCGTACTTTTTCCAGAGGTGAGGATTTTAACAATGCTTGGTAGGTTACGCATAATAGGGCCGTACTGTTCGACGACAGGGCTTACAGATTGAACGACTTGGGATACTTTTTCTATATTGTTTATCATATTAGTTGGATTCGAAATTAAATTCGCAAAAAAACTGCCGATGCCGCTACTGGATGCTGCTGTAGTTGTTGCACCGCCGCGCGTTTCGTTTGATTCGTACATTTGAGGGGGAATCATTTGCTCTGGATGCTGCTGCATGTATGGTTGATATTGCTGTGAGTACTGCTGTGGGTATTGCTGTTGATATTGGGGTTGATATTGTTGCCGATATTGAGGTGGCGGTTGCTGGTGCTGGTGCATCATTGGTGGCGGTCCTTCCATTTGTCGATAAGGCGGAACCATTTGCATGTAAGGTTCGGTTGGATCGTGTTTTTTAAAGAGTTTAGCAAGGAACCCTT
Organism: Bacillus sp. PSXD-155; assembly: GCF_049310765.1. Taxonomy (NCBI): domain Bacteria; kingdom Bacillati; phylum Bacillota; class Bacilli; order Caryophanales; family Bacillaceae; genus Bacillus; species Bacillus sp. PSXD-155. Next base: position 48,167 of record NZ_JBMOWC010000006.1, read on the forward strand.
TCTTTTTTTGTGCCATCGGTGGTAGTTGTGGAATTGGATATGGTGTATAAGGTTGCTGCCCTTGATTTGGATACATTTGTCTTGTGGGGGATTTTGGAAACATGTGAGAAATCCTCCTTTCTTCAGTTAGGTATATACACATACAATATGCAATAAGGGGGAAGAAGGTTAGTTTTTGAAGGGAAAACCTAAACTAAAGATGGATTTTACTTGTAGATTTCGATATAATGTAGACTTGACTGATTTGTGCGCGCAGTAGAAATTTAGAAAGAAGGTGTAACTTATGACACAACAAACTTTTACACAGTATGATTTTAAACCATTTTTAATAGATGCAGTTCGTGAACTACGCTTTACAGAGCCGACAGGAATTCAGCAGAAAATTTTCCCGGTCGTGAAAAAAGGTGTAAGTGTAATTGGACAATCCCAAACAGGTTCTGGGAAAACACATGCATACTTACTTCCTACATTGAACAGAATTAATGCAAGCCGTGAAGAAGTACAACTTGTTATTACAGCACCTACTCGTGAGTTAGCACAACAAATTTACGAAGAGATTGTGAAATTAACAAAATTCTGTGCGGAAGATCAAATGATTACAGCGCGTTGTTTAATTGGTGGAACTGATAAACAACGTTCAATTGAAAAGTTGAAAAAACAACCTCATATCGTAGTCGGGACACCAGGACGTATTAAAGACTTAGTAGAAGAACAAGCATTATTTGTTCATAAAGCAAATACGATTATTGTCGATGAAGCTGACTTAATGCTTGATATGGGATTCATTCACGATGTAGATAAAATTGCAGCACGCATGCCTAAAAACTTGCAAATGCTAGTTTTCTCTGCAACAATTCCTCAAAAACTAAAACCGTTTCTGAAGAAATATATGGAGAATCCAGAGCATATTCATATCAATCCAAAACAAGTTGCAGCTGGAAACATTGAACACTATTTAGTGCCTTCTAAACATCGTAATAAAATTGATTTAGTGAATAAAATGCTACTTCAATTTAAACCGTATTTAGCAGTTGTTTTCACGAATACGAAAAAAATGGCAGATCAAGTTGCTGATGGATTAATGGAACGCGGCTTAAAAGTTGGACGAATTCACGGGGATTTATCACCACGTGATCGTAAAAAAATGATGAAACAAATTCGTGACCTTGAATTCCAATATATTGTTGCGACTGATTTAGCAGCACGTGGTATTGATATTGAAGGAATTAGCCATGTTATTAACTATGAACTACCATCAGATTTAGATTTCTTCGTTCACCGCGTTGGAAGAACAGCACGTGCGGGGCATTCTGGTATTGCAGTGACGATTTATGATCCAGCAAACGAAGAAGCATTAGATAGCTTAGAAAAACAACGTCATATCGAGTTTAAACATGTAGATTTACGCGGAGATGAGTGGGCGGATTTAGGTGAGCGTCGTCGTCGTAAGAGCCGTAAAAAACCAAATGACGAACTTGATGTTATGGCAACGAAAGTTATTAAAAAACCGAAAAAAGTAAAACCAAACTATAAACGTAAACTTGCAACAGAACGTGACAAAGTGAAGAGAAAATATAGCAATAAAAAAAGATAAGGGGTTTCCCTTATCTTTTTTTAATCCCGCTAATTTAAATGAAGAGTATAGTCTGTTTAAATACTCATATAAATTTGTGTAGTGCGTCTTTTGTGAACAAACAATTCACTACATATTTCTACAAATTATGCTATCATTATATCTATTGTATATTGAAGAGGTGATTGTATGTTAAAGATTGGATCTCATGTTTCCATGAGTGGTAAGAACATGTTATTAGCAGCAAGTGAAGAGGCTGTTTCATACGGTGCAACAACGTTTATGATTTATACAGGTGCACCGCAAAATACACGAAGAAAACCAATTGAAGAATTGAACATAGAAGCAGGAAGAAAACATATGGAGCTGAATGGTATTGAGGAAATTATCGTCCATGCGCCGTATATTATTAATGTTGGGAATACGACGAAGCCAGAAACATTCCAATTAGGTGTAGACTTCCTTCGTATGGAAATTGAAAGAACATCGGCATTAGGTGTAGCGAAACAAATTGTTCTTCACCCAGGAGCGCACGTTGGTGCTGGAGCAGATGCTGGTATTCAACAAATTATTAAAGGGCTTAATGAAGTACTAACGCCAGAACAGACGGTTAATATTGCGTTAGAGACGATGGCAGGAAAAGGAACAGAATGTGGTCGTAGCTTTGAAGAAATTGCAAAGATCATTGATGGCGTAAAATATAATGAAAAGCTATCTGTATGCTTTGATACGTGTCATACGCACGATGCAGGATATGATATTGTAAATGACTTTGACGGTGTATTAAACGAATTTGATAAGATCGTTGGTATAGATCGTTTACAAGTACTTCATATTAATGATAGTAAAAATGTACGCGGAGCAGGAAAAGACCGTCATGAAAACATCGGATTTGGTCACATTGGGTATAAAGCGTTGCATCACATTGTACATCATCCACAGTTAATGCATGTACCAAAAATTCTTGAAACACCGTATGTAGGGGAAGATAAAAAAGATAAGAAGCCACCATACAAATTGGAAATCGAAATGCTGAAAAACGGTACTTTTGATGAAGGGCTTCTTGAAAAAATTAAAGCGCAATAAGGAGGGGATTTCCCCTCCTTATTTTAGTAATTGCTGAAATAATGTATTTACTTGTTGGGCAGTGGCAGGGGAAGTTACTTTTGCAATCTGTTTTAAGAGCTCTAGTCGCTCGTTGTTATCGTAAATATTAATATTTTTACCTTTCATAAGTAAAACGATTTGGTCAGCTTGTGCAGTCGTAATAGAAACTTCATATTCTTTGCTATATTTTAATAACTCTTTTGTAGAAATATGATTTAATTTTTTATTAACAATTTGTTTAATGAGGTTCATCTTGTTATCCTCCTTCACGCGTTCTTCTATCGAAATATATGAGCATATAGCTTGTACATATTCGTATAGAGTTTCTTTTTTCATGAGGAAAAGAAGCGTATGTTATAATATAAGGACAAAACTACAGAAAAAGAGTAAAGGGAGGACCTATGGAGCAAAAGCAACATCGAAAAGAAAGTGTTATTCATCTCATTTATCGTTTAGTTATGATTATTTTTGGGGCAGCATGCGCGGCGGTAGCAATTGAACTATTTTTAATGCCAAATAAAATTATTGATGGTGGAATTATTGGTATTTCTCTTATATTAGATTATCTTACTCCTAATATTTGGTGGTTAAGTTTTTCTACTTTAGTCGTTGTTCTCAATATCCCATTTATGTATTCGGGTTATAAGCAAATTGGAAAAACATTTATGTTATCTTCGGCATTTGGTATTGTAGCACTAGCATTCATTGAGTCCACGTTACATGCGGTGCCACCGTTTACAACAGAGCCTATTTTAGCGACTGTGTTTGGTGGTCTTATTTTAGGTCTTGGTGTAGGACTTGTAATTCGTCATGGTGGATCGTTAGATGGAACTGAAATTATGGGGATTTTATTAACGAAGAAATTACCGTTCTCTGTTGGTGAATTCGTAATGTTTGTGAACTTATTTATTTTTGCATGGGCAGCATTTGTGTTTGGTGTGGAACAAGCGATGTATTCTGTTATGACGTACTATATTGCATTTAAAACAATCGATACAGTAATTCAAGGGCTAGATGAAACGAAAGCAGTTTTAATTGTATCTGATCAATATGAGGAAGTATCAAATGCGATTTTACATCGACTCGGCCGTGGAACTACAAAGCTTGTAGCAAAAGGTGGTTATACAGATAAAGAAAAAGAAGTTATTTATGCAGTTGTAACGCGTCTAGAAGTGACGAAGTTAAAGTCAATTGTGCATGAAATTGATGAAAATGCGTTTGTTACGATTATGAGCACGCAAGAGACAAATGGTGGTAAGTTTAAATCGGCTATTCACTAAACGTATATAGGAATATTTTTCGAAAGCAGAGAATTTTTCTCTGCTTTTTGTTATAATAGTAAGGTTTCTTGAAAAAATAGATATATTTTAGGCAGATTGGTTTACAACTATAATAAGCTGTACTATAATTCAAATAGATATAAATCGGAATCATTCTGAATTAAAATAGGTGAGATGCTATGAATAATATATTAGAGATTGAAGGTTTAACATTCCGATACGAAGATCGGAATGTGTTAGAAAATATTAATTTGCAAGTTCCGAAGGGAGCTTTTTTAGGTTTAGTGGGACCGAATGGTTCAGGTAAATCAACTTTACTTAAGTGTTTATTAGGCGTTTTAAAGCCAAAAGAAGGAAGCATTCGTGTGTTTGGCGTTGATAGTAAGAAGTTTAAGGAATGGAATAAAGTTGGTTATGTATCCCAAAAAGCAAATAGTTTCAATTCTGGTTTTCCAGCAACTGTTTCTGAAGTTGTGTCAATGGGACTTGTTTCGAAAAAAGGGCTTTTTCGCTTTTTCACAAAAGAGGATAAGAAAAAGGTAGAAAAAGCAATTGCTGATGTAGGGATGAGTGAGTTTCAAGGTCGTAATATTGGAGAGCTTTCTGGTGGACAGCAACAGCGTGTATTTATTGCTCGTGCGCTCGTTAGTGATCCTGAATTGCTTATTTTAGACGAGCCTACTGTTGGAATCGATGTAAAAAATGTGGAAAGTTTTTACGAAATATTAGAGGATTTAAACAAAAGGCTCGGGATCACATTAATTCTTGTTACTCATGATATGGGAGCTGTTACCGAAAAAGTAACACATGTTGCATGCCTAAACCAACATCTACATTTCCATGGAAATGTAGAGAAGTTCCGAGAGTTAGAAGATGCAGAAATGTCCGTCTTATATGGACATCATGTTCATCGTTTAGAACACGAACATGAGCATCACGGGAGGATATAATGATACAAGATTTTTTACAATATGACTTTTTACGTAATTCTTTATACGCAGGTATTTTAATTGGACTTGTTGCACCACTAATAGGTGTGTTTGTTGTTATTCGTCGTTTATCTCTTATTGCGGATGCATTAAGTCACGTGACGTTATCAGGTATTGCAGCAAGTTTATTACTTGAAAAAACCATTTTTACAGGTGGGTTTTTAAACCCCTTATATATGGGGATGGTTTTTTCAATTGGTGGAGCGCTATTAATCGAAAAGTTAAGAACTGTATATAAGCACTATCAAGAATTAGCAATTCCGATTATCCTTTCGGCAGGGATGGGAGTTGGAGTTATTTTCATTTCACTTGCAAATGGATTTAACACAGACTTATTTAGTTATTTATTTGGTAGTGTCAGTGCTGTAACAAGTACGGATTTAATTATTATTGGGATTGTAGCAATTGTTGTTGTTGCGACAATTATTTTATTATATAAAGAGCTGTTTCTACTATCATTTGATGAGGAATACGCAGTATCAACTGGTTTAAGAGCGAAATGGATTCACTTTATTTTCATTATATTAGTTGCTCTTGTCATTGCAGTATCAATGCGTGTAGTAGGGGTTCTTCTCGTATCATCATTAATGACGTTACCAGTTGCAGCAAGTATTCGTATTGCTAAAGGATTTAAACAAACAATTTTCTTTTCCATTTTATTTGGTGAAATTGCAGTAATTGGTGGAATGTTTGCTTCGTATCAACTTGATCTAGCACCAGGTGGTACAATTGTTATGATAGCAGTTCTTATTTTAATCGGTGCGATTTTATGGAAGAAGAAAAAAACTGCATAAAGTAGGGATAGGTATGAATCTAACAGAAGCTTTACGCCTAATGAAGGAAAAAGGATACAAACATACTGGAAAAAGAGAAGAGATGCTCAGATTATTTGCAGCACATAATCGTTATTTAACTGCGAAAGACGTTTTAGAGCATATGAAAGACGATTATCCAGGGCTTAGTTTTGATACGATTTATCGTAACTTAACAGTTTTTGCTGAGATTGGTGTTTTAGAACAAACGGAATTAAATGGTGAAAAACATTTTCGTTTCACTTGTTCTATTATGGAACATCATCATCATTTTATTTGTTTGGATTGTGGGGGGACGAAAGAGATTACTTCCTGCCCAATGGATTTTATGAATAAAGATTTTACTGGTTATGAAGTAACGGGTCATAAGTTTGAAATATATGGTCGTTGTCCAAAATGTGCAAAGTAAAAGCTCGTCGGTTATATAACTGACGAGCTTTTTTACGTAGAAAAGAAGGTTGCTCACAAATATTGTGGCAACCTTCTTTTTATTGTTCTTGTGTCTCTTTTTCTTTTTCTCGTTCAGCAGCCATTTCAGCAGCAATTACGTCGATTTCTTTTTTCAGTTCTTCTACCATTGTTTCTTCTGGTACTTTACGAACGACTTGCCCTTTACGGAATAATAATCCCTCTCCACGTGCACCAGCAATACCGATATCAGCTTCACGAGCTTCACCAGGACCATTTACAGCGCAACCAAGTACTGCAACTTTAATTGGTACTTGAAGTGTAGAGATGTATTCTTCCACTTCGTTAGCGATGCTAATTAAATCGATTTCAATACGACCACAAGTTGGACAAGAGATAAGTGTCGCTGCGTTAGAAGCAAGACCGAATGATTTTAATAATTCACGAGCAACTTTTACTTCTTCAACTGGATCAGCACTTAATGAAATACGTAGTGTATTTCCGATGCCTTTACTTAAGATTGCTCCAAGACCAGCGGCACTTTTTACAGTTCCAGCAAACAATGTTCCAGATTCTGTAATACCTAAATGTAATGGGTAATCAAAAGCGCGAGCAGCTTTCTCGTATGCTTCGATTGCTAAGTTAACATCAGAGGCTTTCATAGATACGATAATATCGTGGAAATCTAAGTCCTCTAAAATTTTAATATGATGTAGCGCGCTCTCAACCATACCATCTGCAGTTGGGTACCCGTATTTTTCTAAAATGTGACGCTCTAATGAACCAGCGTTTACACCAATACGGATTGGAATACCGCGCTCTTTTGCTGCATTTACAACAGCTTCTACTTTATGGCGACGACCAATATTACCTGGATTGATACGTACTTTATCGATGCCACCTTCAATTGCTTTTAAAGCAAGGCGATAATCAAAATGAATATCAGCAACAAGTGGAATGTTGATTTGTTTTTTTATATCAGCAATAGCATCTGCTGCGCGTTCATCTGGAACGGCAACACGAACGACTTGACAGCCAGCTTCTTCTAAACGCTTGATTTCAGCAACTGTTGCTTCAACATCATGTGTTTTTGTTGTTGTCATACTTTGTATAATTAATTCATTATTACCGCCGATTGTTAAATTACCGACTTTAACTGGACGTGTTTTTGTACGATGAGTCATTTCATTCACGAATAGATCGCTCTCCTTATAAAAGAAGTTTCTTATTTAGTCCCTCATATCAATAATAGTATACGTGATATAGGGCTATAGAAACCGAAGTGCTCGGTTTCACTTTTACTATTGTATCAGCGCCTTTATGTAATTGACAAGGATTAAGTGATGGCTTATTGATATAACGGGAATTTATAAGACTTTCCAATTTGTATTTTTGTAGCAGATGTACTTTTGTTTAATTGTTTAAAGTCGTCAATGACTTTTTCTATGGAAGGAATTTTTTTCTTGTTAATTTGTTCTGTAATAGAAAGAACTGTCTCGCCAGTTTTTACTTCAATTGTTTTATAAGATGTATCCGTTTCTTTTTCTGTTTTATTCTCTTTATTTTGTTGGCTGTCTGTGTTTTCTTTTTTAATCGTTTGGGCAGCAGTTGTTTTTTTATATGAACTTAACATCGGTAAAGTACCGATTTTTATATCGTAATAAAATATATAACCGAGAACAAGCACGAATAGGAATATACCTAACCTCTTCATATTCTTCACTCCTTTGCTAGGAATATATGCTTGTCCAAAAAAAAAATGCCTATTTAGGCATTTTTTTATTTTTCTTTCGGTTGGGGTACCTCTTTAATCGTTAAGTATAGAACGATTAAAACAACAGCGATATAAATGAATGTTGCCCCAGGTACGACGATTTTGAATAAATCCATAATCATGAAGAAAATGGTTGGGATTGTGTAGCTGTATGCAGTTAGTGTCCAAACTTGTTTATAGGATAGTTTACGTTGACCGCTCATAGCAGAACCGATGAACGCAAGTAAAGTCACGCCTACAAAAGTGATGAATAATTGGAATAGGTACACTAAGAATCCAATAACAAATAATAAAATTGGATAAATATTATCGAATAAAGAAATAAATTCTTGTAGATCTTTTTTCTCAAGAGATGCACCTAACAAATCGTTATAAGAATACGTTTGTGTTTGACCATTTCCCATAGAGACTACTTTATCTTTTAAAACAAATAAACCTGTTTTATTTTGATATTTTTCTAGGTCTGTTGAATTTGGATCAAATACGAAAAGTGCATTTCCTTCTTCTTTTTCAATAGGCTGATCAATATCGGCTTTTAGTTCGCCATTTTCAATTTTAAAATCAGGTAAATCTTTATCGATGACTTGATTTACCATGCCTACACCATCTTGGATAAAACTACCGTACAAAAAAGTTCTTGGAATAGTAGTAATTAAGCAAAGTAGCATAATATACAAAATGGTTTTACCGATTTTTTGAAAACGGAATAGCGCCATATCTTTAGGCGAGTATATGCTTTTTACGAATTGGGTAAATATGGACATAGATTCACTTCCTTTATGTATGTATAAAATCATTGTAACGTAGGAATCTAGAGAATCTCAAGATATATTATATTTACATATAGTGGAGATAACTAAATTTCTTTTTATTAACTTTCTTCTTTTAAATAAGAAAAATACAATTGACACTTTTCTTTTCTATATGGTAAATTTATCTTACATTTCTTAAAGGGCATATCCGATAGGAATTCCTTTATTTGATATGTTGTTACATACATAATTGTGGACCCTTAGCTCAGCTGGTTAGAGCAGACGGCTCATAACCGTCCGGTCGTAGGTTCGAGTCCTACAGGGTCCATATCCATTTCGCATGTTTATTATGTTAGCAGGAAGCTTCCTTGTAGAAGGAAGCTTTTTTTACGGAATATATGAGCATTTTAATTGAAAAGAAGTGGGAATTTTGCTACTTTAATGATAGCAAGACAATGTGATTTATTTGTTTGCACCCTATGGCAATTAGGGTAGAATGAAGTTGTATGTCACTTAAGTGGCAATACATAAACTGGGAGGAATATAACAATGGCAAAACACGAATTACCAAATTTACCTTATGCGTATGATGCTTTAGAGCCTCACTTTGACAAAGAAACAATGAACATCCATCATACAAAACATCACAACACGTACATTACAAACTTAAACGCTGCTTTAGAAGGTCATGCAGAATTAGCTGACAAAAGCGTAGAAGAATTAGTTGCAAACTTAAACGAAGTACCAGAAGCAATCCGTACAGCAGTACGTAACAATGGTGGCGGACATGCTAACCATACATTCTTCTGGACAATCCTATCTCCAAACGGCGGAGGACAACCTGTAGGTGAACTTGCAACTGCAATTGAAGCAAAATTCGGTAGCTTCGATGCATTCAAAGAAGAATTCGCAAAAGCTGGCGCAACTCGCTTCGGTTCTGGTTGGGCTTGGTTAGTAGTAAACAATGGTGAGCTAGAAGTAACAAGCACTCCAAACCAAGATTCTCCTTTAACTGAAGGTAAAACGCCAGTTATCGGTTTAGATGTTTGGGAGCATGCTTACTACTTAAACTACCAAAACCGTCGTCCAGACTACATCGGTGCATTCTGGAACGTTGTAGATTGGAACGCTGCTGAAAAACGTTACCAAGAAGCAAAATAATTGTAATAAATATAGAAAAAAGCTAGGGGAGAACCCCTAGCTTTTTTTCTATGCTTTCCTTTTACATAATTGGGCTTGTCTTTGGAAGACTAGAACATGAAGTAAAGGAGAGTTGTGTATGAAGTGGAAACATATAATTGGTGACGTTGAAGTGAATCGGGATTTAGTGTTATTGCTCCTTATAGGAGGTTTATACACGCTCGCAATTTCTTTATCGAATACGTTTGTAAATATTTATTTATGGAAACAAACACAAAATTATGTGAATCTTGGCTTGTATAATTTGGCCAGCGTTATATTACAGCCTCTCACATTTCTTGTAGGGGGAAAATTAGCGAAACGTATCGATCGCTCGATTTTATTACGAATAGGAGTAGGAACGCTCGCAATTTTTTTTATTGTTGTCTTAGTAGCGGGGAAAAGTGCTTCTCAGTATATTTTATTAATGGGGGCTCTTTTAGGAGTAGGATACGGTTTTTACTGGTTGGCTTTTAACTTATTGACATTTGAAATTACAGAACCAGAAACAAGAGATTTCTTTAATGGGTTTCTTGGACTTCTTACATCCTTCTCTGGGATGATCGGACCAATAGCAGCAGGATACACAATTTCACGTATGGAGAAATGGAGTGGTTATACTGTTATATTCTTTCTTTCATTAGTTCTATTTGCAATTGCTGTCGTCTTAAGCTTCTTTTTATCTAAAAGAGAATGTGAAGGGCGTTATGAAATCGTGCAAGTATTGAAAGAACGACGGATTGATAAAAATTGGGGAAAGATTACACGAGCTCATTTTTTCCAAGGATTGAGAGAAGGAACGTTTATTTTTGTCATTTCAGTATATGTTTATTTAGCAACTAATAGTGAGTTTGCATTAGGGAAATACAGTTTAGTGAACTCTGCTGTATCCTTTGTATGTTATTACTTAGTTGCTCGTATGTTAAAGAAGGAGTGGCGAAAAAAAGCAATTTTACTTGGAGGCATTATTTTATATGCTGTCGTCTTTTTAGTTATTTTCAATGTTACATACACGAAATTACTTATTTATGCGGCATGTATTGCAATTGCATATCCTATTTTACTTGTTCCGTACGGATCAATGACATATGACGTAATTGGTAGAGCGAAAAATGCGAGAGAATGGCGTGTGGAATATGTCGTTGTTCGGGAGCTGTGGTTAAACGCCGGAAGAATCTGTTCCATTTTAAGTTTTTTATGTGCTGTACTATTCTTTCCACCTGAAAAAAGTTTACCTTACTTATTATGTATTTTAGGTGCTGGACATTTTCTTATTTATTTTGCAGTTAAAAATGTCAAATATGATGAGGGAAATGCGAGTAAAGCAAGTGTTGTAACGCAAGGGAACGCGCAAAACCAAACTGAACCAGAAGGTTAACTTCTCGTTTGTTTTATGCTAGAATAGAAAAAGATGTAAGACAGCAGTGAGGACACCTGTATGAAGGTGTCCCTTTCACATTACATAGCTGTTGGTAGAGGGGGTTTGTATGAGCAAGAAACAGAAGCAAAATAAGAAAAAGACCCACGTTCCTTTTCGGTTAAACGTGCTGTTTTTCTGCGTGTTTTTAATGTTCTCCGCGGTTATTGTAAGGCTCGGATATGTACAAATTGTTCGTGGTGAAGAATATAAGAATGAAGTGGAGAAGAAAGAAAACTCAACGATAAGTAATCCTGTACCGCGTGGGAAAATATTTGACCGTTATGGGCGAGCTGTAGTAGATAATGTAGCCATTCGTACTATTACATTTACAAAAATGAAAGGATCAACTGCAGAAGATCGCTTAGAAACAGCGAAAAAGCTAGCAGATTTGATTGAAGTACCGACAGATAAATTAACGGATCGCGATAAAAAGGATTATTGGCTTGCTATGCATAAAGAGGAAGCTAAAGAAAAAATTACGAATAAAGATCGTCAAGAGTTTAAAGATAAAAAAATTGATGATAAAGAATTAGACGAGCGCCAGCGAAGTCGTGTAACAGAAGAAGAGGTTAATCAATTATCCGCAAAAGATCTAGAAATACTAGCGATTAAGAGTAAGATGGATGGCGGATATGCAATGACACCTCAAGTTATTAAAAAGGATGCTACAGAAAAGGAATATTCGATTATTAGTGAAAACTTAGCAGTATTACCAGGTGTAGATACGAATGTTGATTGGGATCGAAAATATACGTACGATGATTTATTCCGAAGTGTACTTGGTGGGGTGTCGACATCTGATGAAGGCTTACCTAGAGAAAGACTAGATTACTATCTTGTTCGTGATTATAATCGAAATGACCGAGTAGGAAAAAGTTATCTTGAGCAACAGTATGAAGATAGCCTACACGGTACGAAAGCAGAAGTTAGAAATGTTACAGATAAAAACGGTAATATTTTAGAAACGATTAATGTATCAAAAGGACAAAGTGGTAATGACCTGAACTTAACAATTGATATGGAATTACAAAAGCGCGTGGAAGATATTCTTGCGAAGAATTTAATGAGGTTTAAAGGAAGCGAACCTCTTTTAGATCGCGCATTCGTTGTAATGATGAACCCAAAAAATGGCGAAGTTTTATCTATGGCGGGGAAACAATTAGTTAACGAAGATGGTCAAACGAAAGTAAATGACTTTGCATTAGGTACCATGACAAGTTCTTATCCGATGGGATCAACTGTAAAAGGTGCAACAGTACTTACTGGATATCAAACTGGTGCGATTCAACCAGGATCGGTGCAATTGGATGAACCAATTAAATTAAAAGGTACACCTACGAAGTCGTCTTGGAAAACGATGGGATACATTAATGATCTTACAGCTTTAAAAATGTCTTCTAACGTTTATATGTTTAAAACAGCGATGAATATCGCCGGTGTTCAGTATGTGAGAGGTGGTACGTTAGATATACCTCAAAAAGCATTTGATACGATGCGTTATTATTTCGGACAGTTTGGACTTGGTGTAAAAACAGGAATTGATTTACCGAATGAATCTGCTGGTCAGATGGGTAGAAGTAGTCAACCAGGTTTCTTACTAGATTTATCAATTGGACAGTATGATACGTATACACCGCTTCAATTAGCGCAATATATTTCGACGATTGCCAATGGCGGATATCGTATGCAACCACAAGTTGTAAAAGAAATTCGTCAACCGGCAGTGAAACCGGATGAAGTTGGGAAAGTTGTTCAATCTATGGAACCGAAAGTATTAAATCGTGTTGATATGCCAGAATCGCAAATTAAACGTGTTCAAGAAGGATTTAGACAAGTGTATAATGATTCAGGTGGTACAGCTACAAAATACTTTACAGGTGCAAAATATAAAGCGGCAGGGAAGACAGGTACCGCGCAAACTGTGTATGGCGGAGATAAAGAGATTGGTAGAAAGGCAAACGGTGAACGTGTGGAAACATATAACTTAACATTAGTAGGTTATGCGCCACTTGAAGATCCAGAAGTAGCATTCTCTGTTGTCGTTCCGTGGGTACATGATGATAAGACTGGTATTAATGGATATATTGGTCGTGAAATTATGGACGCTTACTTTGATTTGAAAAACAAAGAAGTAAATGGTGAAGCTCCAAAAGATGATAAAGACAATAAAAATAAAGAGCAAGATGATGAATAAAAAAGTTGTAAAAAAGCACACTATCTGAAAAGATAGTGTGCTTTTTTTTATGGTTTATGCATATCGTGTAATAAATGTGGACAAGTATAAAATATTGGGAAAACACGCGGCCTTATAAATAATACTTGTATATGATGAGATAGGGGATAACTGTTTTATAGGGGAATTATCAGAGAAAATGAATAACTACTACCGATTAAAATTGTATCCCGCTATTAACGGGCAGTAAGACTCCCATCTCAAAATTCAGCGAAAGCAAAGAAGTTAGGTGGGGGGTCGGGCTGTCCGTAAAAGCCCGATTGGTGAGGGCTGATTAAAGTTTCACTTTATCGTATGTTGATTTTTGTGGAACTTTACAAAACTTTTACAAACAATTAAAACCGAATTAATAGTTTAGCAGTATTCTTATATCTGTAATCCTGTTATTTCCGGTTACTTCTAGGAGGAAGAACACGTGAAATGGATGCGTACACCGATTATAATTTTCGTACTATCGATATGGTTCCTCTGTTTTGAAATGTCTACTGCATTTGCTTTAAATGATATGGGAGAAGTGAGAGTTGATGGATCCTCAACGGTTTTTCCTATTATAGAAGCAGTAGCGGAGGAATATACAAAGGTGCATCCAGACGTGAAAATTTCCATCAGTGTTTCTGGAACTGGAGGAGGATTTAATCGTTTCAGTAAAGGAGAAGTAGATATAAATAATGCTTCGAGAGTAATGAAACAAGTCGAGAAAAATGAGATGAAGAAAAACTCTATTCAGTTCACACCTTTTGAGGTCGCTAACGATGGTCTTACAATTGTTGTGAATCGGCACAATACATGGGTAGACGATATGTCAGTAGACGAGTTACGTTTACTGTGGAGTGAAGATGGAAGAGAGAAGCGATGGTCACAAATTCATTCAACATGGCCACGTGAACAAGTGAAGTTTTATGCACCAGGCGTAGACTCTGGTACTTATGATTATTTTCAAAATGTCATCTTACAAAATCATCGCATTGTAAAAAAAGTCTCTTTGTCTGAAGATGATCAAGTTATTATGCAAGGGGTAATGAATGATAAACATGCCATTGCTTTTGTAGGATATGCTTATTATATGGCTAATCGAGATAAGGTGAAAGCAATAAAAGTGAATGGTGTATTTCCGACGAAAGAGACCATTCAGTCAGGGAAGTATAAGCCGTTATCTAGGCCGCTACTTACTTATGTGAATAATGCATCTATCCGAAATAAAATGAATGTAGCAAACTATGTTGAGTTTATGATTCAGCATGTTGGTAACCTCGCTGAAGAGGTCGGGTATGTAAAATTACGAAAAGAAAAATACAATGAACAGCTGCGTATGTTAACAGAAATAATAAGGTAATGTCAGGGTGGAAAGGGGTTTTCATCTTTGGCTCATAATGACAAAAGTCAAATTACATTTTCTGTACAACATTTGATTGAAAGAAATACAAAACAAAGAAAAAAAACGCAGCGAATCAATCGAATAATGCCTTTGTTACTAAAAATAATTGCTAGCGTTTCTATTGTTACGACACTTGGAATTGTTTTTACGCTCTCTAATGAAACAATCATGTTTTTTCAAAAAATATCATTGTACTCCTTTTTGACGGAGAAAGAATGGTTACCGTTTTTTGAAAATCCTAAATTCGGTATATTACCACTTATATGTGGAACGTTCCTTGTAACAGCAATCGCTATGTTTGTAGCAATTCCTATCGGTTTAGCGTGTGCCGTATTTTTAAGCGAATATGCTTCAAATAGTGCACGGAAAATATTAAAGCCGATGTTAGAGCTATTAGCAGGTATCCCGACAATTGTATATGGTTTTTTTGCATTAACAATTGTTACGCCGCTTTTACAAAGGATTATACCAGATTTACAGTTTTTTAATGCGATTAGCCCAGGAATCGTTATCGGATTTATGATGATGCCTACAGTTGCATCTCTATCTGAAGACGCGATGAGAGCTGTGGCGAAAGGGACGAAAGAAGCTTCATTAGCACTCGGAGCGACGCGGTTTGAAATGGTAAAACAAGTGGTGTTTCCGTCCGCTTTTACAGGGATTATGGCAGCAATTATATTAGCGGCTTCGCGTGCAATTGGTGAAACGATGATTGTTGTAATTGCGGCAGGATCCACACCAAATGTATCGCTTGATCCGACACATTCTATTCAAACGTTAACAGCCTATATTGTGCAAGTAAGTTTAGGTGATGCTCCGCATGGAAC
Source organism: Bacillus sp. PSXD-155 (assembly GCF_049310765.1). Classification (NCBI taxonomy): domain Bacteria; kingdom Bacillati; phylum Bacillota; class Bacilli; order Caryophanales; family Bacillaceae; genus Bacillus; species Bacillus sp. PSXD-155. The sequence goes on from NZ_JBMOWC010000006.1 coordinate 63,896, forward strand.
GATTACGTATTACAGCATGTATGCTGTAGGTGCAACATTATTTTTGTTTACTTTTATTATGAACATCATTTCGCAGTCAATTATGCGCCGTTTTAGGAGGATGACATAATATGCGGATGTTGAATCATAAAAAAATACAAAAAAATATGGCATCACGCTTTTTAAAAGATCGAATTTACAAATTGTTATTTTATATAGCAATTTTATTTTCAATCGTAATTTTGTTTGTGTTACTGTTTCAAATTGTTGAAAAAGGTATAAGCTATCTTTCAATAGATTTCTTTACAAATTTCGCTTCGCGTAATCCGAAAGAAGCTGGTATTGCTGCAGCTTTGTCAGGGACAATATTATTTATGAGTATTGTTATACCTGTTTCTTTTATATTTGGAGTTGGAACAGCTCTTTATTTAGAGCAATATGCGAAGGAATCTCTATTTAAAAAAATAGTAGAGATTAATAATCAAACGTTAGCAGGAGTACCATCCGTTGTATTTGGATTGCTTGGTTTAACTATTTTTGTATATGCTCTTCATTTAGGAGAGAGTATAGTTGCAGCAGCACTGACGATGAGTTTACTCGTCTTACCAACAGTTGTTGTGGCGAGTCAAGAAGCAATCCGATCAGTACCAAGTGCATTATTAGAGGGTTCTTACGGATTAGGTGCTACGAAGTGGCAAACGATGTATCAAATTGTATTGCCATATGCTTTCCCGGGGATTATAACGGGCTGTACGTTAGCGATATCAAGAGCAATTGGAGAAGCAGCACCACTATTAGTTATTGGGGCACTTGCGTTTGCAAATTATGTTCCATTTAGTATGTTTGATAGATTTACAGTTTTACCAATTCAAATTTTTAATTGGATGAGTAGGCCACAAGAAGAATTTCAGTATGTAGCAGCAGCTGGGATGATTGTTTTGTTAGGTTTGTTGCTATTTATCAATATATTTGTTTTATGGTTACGAAATCGAAAATAAGTTGGAAGTGGATGAAAGGGGAATTCAAATGGTAGCAACAGTAGTAAATGTACAGGTGAAAAACGAAGAGAAAATCGAGACTGCGCCAAAGAAAGTAGTATTTGATACGAAAAACTTAAATTTATGGTATGGGGAAGACCATGCTTTAAAAGATATTAATTTAAGTATTCATGAGAATGAAGTTACAGCAATTATCGGTCCAAGTGGCTGTGGTAAATCAACGTACTTAAAAACGTTAAATCGCATGGTAGAGTTAGTACCGATCGTTCGAACTACAGGTGTAATTGAATATAGAGAACGCAATATATTTGATAAATCATATCCAGTTGAAGAATTAAGAACGCACGTAGGAATGGTGTTCCAAAAGCCAAATCCATTTCCAAAATCTATTTATGAGAATGTAGCATATGGTCCAAAAATCCATGGTATTCGTGACAAAAAGACATTAGATGAAATTGTTGAGAAAAGTTTACGCGGAGCAGCGATTTGGGATGAGTTAAAAGATCGTTTGCACGATAATGCATACGGTTTATCTGGTGGACAGCAACAGCGTCTATGCATCGCACGTTGCTTAGCTATAGAGCCAGACGTTATTTTAATGGATGAGCCAACATCGGCACTAGATCCAATTTCAACATTAAAAGTAGAAGAATTAATTCAAGAGTTAAAGAAAGACTTTAGTATTGTTATCGTAACGCATAATATGCAACAAGCAGCGCGTATTTCAGACAAAACCGCTTTCTTCTTAAGCGGGGAAGTTGTGGAGTATACAGATACAAACAAATTATTTACGACGCCTTCAGATAAGCGTACAGAAGATTATATTACAGGTCGCTTTGGTTGATATCGTTGCAAAGCTAAGAGAAAATGCCCTCTTAACAGAGGGCATTTCTTATTTTTATCTCACTTTAATAGGGAAGTAATACCTTCTCTTTATCTTAAGGTTTATTACAAGCGTAAGAGGTTATGTAGGAGGTTTATCCCGCTATTTGCGGGCAGTAAGACCCCACCTCAAAATTCAGCAAAAGCAAAGAAGTTAGGTGGGCGGGCGGCCTGTAAAAGCCCGATTGATGAGGGGTGATTAAAGTTTCACTTTGTATATAATGGCACATAATATTGAGGGGGAAGAAAAAATGGTAAGAGAACAGTTTCAAGGTGATTTAAAAGTGTTACAGCAAAAGGTGATTGAGCTTGGCGAATTAGCAAATGCGGCTTTATTGATTGCTATGGAAGGTCTGCATACAAGGGATGTAGAGAAAGCGTTAGAGGTCATTGATGGTGATTACCGTATGGATAATTTAGAAGAGGAAATAAACGATCTTGCGCTTATGCTCATTACGAAGCAGCAACCTGTAGCAAGTGACTTAAGAAGGATCTTTATTTCAATTAAAACAGCGACAGATTTAGAGCGTATTGCAGATCATGCTGTTAATATTGCAAAGGCTACAATTCGTCTTGGGGAAAAAGAAGTGGCTGTTAGTTTGCACAACCTGGATGAAATGTTTGCGGTTGCAAATAAGATGTTGCATTTAGCGTTAGAAGCATATGAACAAGAAAATTTAACTTTCGCGAAACAAATTGCTGAAATGGATGATTCCGTTGATGAAATATATGGAAAAGCAATTCGTGAGTTTATATCTTCAGTTCCGGAACAACCAGAAGCAATTACGCAAATTACACAATTATCATTTGTGGCGAGATATATTGAGCGTGTAGCAGACCATATTACAAATATTGCTGAAAATGTATTTTATTTAGTAAAAGGAAAGCATTATTTATTGAATGAGTAGGAATGAAAGTAGGTGATGAGAAATCACCTGCTTTTTTTAGTCAAAACATGACAAAAAAAGCTCGTTGTTTCCTTTAGTTTATGATGATAAGATGTATCATAATGTAATGGGAAAATTAGTATATATGTTGTTCGTTAATAAGTATTATTTATCAATTAATAGTAAGCGCTTTCTTGTCGTTTTAAACGTACGTTTTTATAGGTGGGAAATTTAATTATAGGGTCTTTTAAATGAGGATTCGTTTAACTAATCAAGTTTATGCTGCTAGTTCATGTGGGATAGAGAATATACATATGGTATATGGAGCTACTGAACATTATATAAGTGGAGGCTGAAGTATATGAAGGGGGTTATTTTAGCTGGAGGAAAAGGAAGACGCCTTAGACCATTAACATGTAATACTCCAAAGCCGATGTTACCATTATTAGAAAAACCAGTTTTAGAATACAATATTGAGTTATTACGCCAGCATGGTATTCGTGAAATTGCAATTACTGTTCAATATATGATTACGACGATTAAGCGATATTTTGGTGATGGTAGTAAATGGGGAGTTAACTTGTATTATTTTGAAGACTCTCCTCCGCTTGGTACAGCAGGGAGTATTAAACAAGCAGAACAATTTTTAGATGAAACATTTGTTGTAATAAGCGGGGATGCATTAACTGACTTTCAATTATCAGAAGGAATTAGGTTTCATGAACAAAAGAGAAGAATGGTAACAATGTTTGTGAAAGAAGTAGAAAATCCACTCTCATTTGGATTGGTTGTAATGAATAAAGACCAGGAGGTTACACGATATATAGAAAAGCCGGGCTGGAATGAGGTAGTATCTAATGTTGTGAATACAGGCATATATATTATGGAGCCAGAAATCTTTTCTTACATACCGCCTAGACAATTTTTTGATTTCAGTCATGATGTGTTTCCGTTATTGGCAAACAAAAATGTGTTATTCGCATATTTGTCAGAAGGTTATTGGTTAGATATCGGCACATTTAATCAATATCGACAAGCACAATTTGATTTGTTAACGAAAAAGTTACAAGTACCTATTCCTTATACGGAAGTATTACCGATGGTATGGATGGGAGAAGGGGTGACGATTGGGAAAGGGACAAAAATTCATGGCCCCTCTTTCATTGGAGAAGGAGCAAAGATTGGTACAGGAGCTGTAATTGAGCCATATTCTATTATTGGAAAAAATAGTATCGTTTCAAATTATTCTCATCTTCAAAAAAGTATTGTTTTTGCAAATGCCCATATTGGAAAGTATTGTGAACTATTAGAAACGACAATAGGAGAGCGTACAATAGTTGAAGATGACGTTACACTGTTTCAAAAAAGCATTGTAGCGGATCACTGTCATATCGGGAGAAGTACGATAATTAAGCAAAAAGGAAAACTATGGCCTTATAAGGCGATTGATAGTCATTCGATAGTAGGAGCGGCTGGTATTCAAGAGAGTGAAATGAGTGCAGGGTGGTTACAAAAAAGCCGCATTGTAGGAAGAGGGAATGTTGAAATTACTCCCCAGTTTATCGTGAAGATTGCGATGGCGTATGGCTCTCTTTTTACAAAAGGAGAAAGTATATTAATTGGAAGTCAAGAAAATATAGAAACAACCTCTTATAAAAATTTATTTTTACATGCTATTCATGGTATAGGGATTCATACGATGGAATGCAAAGAAATGAACGAGTCACTTTTTCAATATAGTGTTCATCATTTGCAATGTGCAGGTGGGGTTTTCATTCAAGTGGAGAATGAGAATGAGATTGTTATAAAGTTGTATGGTCAAGCTGGCATGCCGTTAACGTATAAGCAGCAAAAAGAGATAGAACAAGTATATATGTCCGAATTGTTTTATTACGTGCATGAGAAAGAGATGGGGCGAAATAAGCTGGTTCATGTTTCTATGAATGAGTATATAGAAGTTATATTGGGGCATATTGATATCGAGAAAATACAGATGCAGAAGTTTCATCTTCTTATTAATAAGAGAAATGATACGTTGCAACATTTACTTATGCTCTTTCTACAAAGACTTGGTTGTACAGTTACATGGATTTATGCAAGCGAACAAAAAGATCATGTGAAAGCTTTGATGAAATCAAGTAAAGCGAATATGGCTCTTATGTTTTCTGAGCAAGGAAATCATTTCGAGTTATACGATAAACATAGTAATATTTACCAGGGTACAGATTTAGAAGAGGTAGATATTCCAGATTTCTTACTCGAATCTACAGGAAATATTTACCCAATGTCTTTGAAATTAGGAGAATGTTATCTTCTGTTTTATACGCAGGATGAAAGGAAGTCGTTTCAAGTAAGGTGGAAGCGAGATATTTTATATCGAATTGGAAAATTATTTGAGCTAATAGCATTGCAAGGAAAAACGTTTCTCAGCATAGTAGAGCAATCACCTCCGCTCTATTTACTTTATGATGAAGTGGTATGTTCATGGAATGAAAAAGGGAAAATTATGAGGAAATTATTGGATGATATTGAAAGGAAGGGAGAAGGCATATTTGAAGGAGTACAGTTCAAATATACTGAAAAAGAGTGGTCTTATATCGTTTCTGACACAAAACAACCAAAATTTTTAGTGTATTCACATGCTAGAAACCCAGTAATAGCAAGGGAAAACATGAAAAATCTTATAGAAAAAATTAGACAATATCAAAAGGTGTAGAATTTTTATTTTAAAAGTGGTATTATAGTATAGTCTGATTTAAGTTATTAGTACTGGAGGGAAATAAGAATGCGTGTGAATATTACTCTAGCATGTACAGAATGCGGAGATCGTAACTATATCTCAAAGAAAAATAAACGTAACAACGCTGAGCGTATCGAGCTTAAAAAGTATTGCAAGCGTGACAAGAAGTCTACGTTACACCGTGAAACAAAGTAAGCAGTAGGAATATTTTCCTACTGTTTCTTTTTTTATTCGATTCCTATGTTAAAAGTGATACACTATCATCATAGAGTAAAGTGTCACTGTAAGGAGGAGAATGTGTGAAAGAAGAGAAAGTGCGTTTGCGTAAACAAATAATAGAACACATGAATTCTTTATCAGAAGAACAGTATACAACTTTATCAGAACAGATTGCATTTTCGTTGTATGCGCAAAAAGAGTGGGTTGAAGCTAAAACAATTGGAATTACTCTTTCAATGGAAAATGAAGTGAATACATATCCTATTATCGAAAAAGCTTGGGAAGAAGGAAAGAAAGTTGTAGTTCCTAAGTGTAATAAAGGAACAAGAACGATGTCCTTCCGGAAAATTAGTGATTTTGATCAATTAGAAACGGTGTATATGAATTTACGTGAACCGATTCCGGGACTTACGGAAGAGGTCAGTGCGGATGACATTGATCTTCAAATTGTGCCAGGCGTAGCTTATACAGAACGAGGAGAACGGATTGGATACGGCGGGGGCTATTATGATCGTTATCTCGTGCATTATAAAGGGAAAACGCTATCATTAGCATATGATTTTCAAATGGTAAAACACATTCCGGTAGAGCCATTTGATAAAAATATAGAAAAAATTATTACAGAAAAAGGAACAATGCTTATAAATGAGCTTGTATAGACAAATAAAAATTGACGAGACTTTTTCTTCTTGATTATAATAAAATATGTGAACGTTTTCTTATTATAATTTTTATAGTAAGTGAGCATAGAGGGTGATGAAATGGTATCTATTTATGATATTCAGCAATTGCTAAAGAAATTTGGTACGATTATTTATACGGGAGATCGAATTGCAGATTTACAATTAATGCAAGATGAATTGCGTGAATTAAATCAATCACAGCTAATCGATCCACAAGACTATCAAACAGCTTTATTTTTATTGAAGCAAGAAATTCAAAAAGAGCTAAATAAGAATTAGATAAAGGTAGGTAAGCAACATGGAAGAGAAATGGTTAGTTGGTGTTGACCTTGGTGGTACAACGATTAAATTAGCATTTATTAATGTATACGGCGAAATTTTACATAAGTGGGAAATCCCTACAAATACAGGTGAGCAAGGAAAACATATTACACTTGATGTTGCGAAAGCAATTGATAAAAAGCTAGAAGAATTAGGCGAATTGAAGAGCAAGTTAATTGGTATTGGTATGGGAGCTCCTGGCCCTGTACATGTGGCATCTGGAATGATTTATGAAGCGGTTAATTTAGGGTGGAAAAACTATCCGCTAAAAGATTTATTAGAAGTAGAAACAGGATTACCTGTTGTTATTGATAATGATGCAAACTTAGCAGCGCTTGGTGAAATGTGGAAAGGTGCTGGTGAAGGTGCAAAAGATTTAATCTGCATGACACTTGGTACGGGCGTTGGTGGTGGTGTAATCGCCAATGGTGAGATTGTACACGGCGTGAGTGGTGCTGCTGGTGAGATTGGACATATTACAGTAGTTACAGAAAATGCTTTCCCATGTAATTGCGGGAAGTCTGGTTGCTTAGAAACAGTAGCATCTGCGACAGGTATTGTACGTGTTGCTATGCAAAAAATACAAGAGACTAATAAAGAAAGCATGTTGCGTTCTATGTTAGCTGAAGAAGGACGTATTACATCAAAAGATGTCTTTGAAGCACTTGGACAAGGTGATGAATTAGCAGGCGAAGTAGTAGAAAAAGTAGCTTCTTATTTAGGGTTAGCTGTAGCGAACCTATCTAGTACGTTGAATCCAGAGAAAATTGTTATTGGTGGAGGCGTGTCTAAAGCTGGAGATGCGCTATTAGAACCAATTCAACGCTATTTCGAGCAATACGCTTTCTCACGTGCTGTAAAGAGCACGAAGTTAGCTATTGCAACACTTGGTAATGATGCAGGTGTTATCGGAGGAGCTTGGCTTGTAAAAAAGCACAAATACGAAGCGAAGATGATATAAGTTTTGAAATATGAAAAGAGGAAGGGGAACCCTTCCTCTTTTTGTGTGAAATCTCGATGAAGAATAAAGTGTAAACGAATTAAGCTGCTGGTGGATACCCGTTATATAGAACAGTCATGATCGTAAACCATCCGAAAACGAGTACAGTTGCAATTGCAAAGCCGCTCGCGAAAAAGTTTTTTTCACGAAGTGTTCTAAGCGTAGCAAATACAGCTAACAGAGTGACAAGTGTAAAAATAATAACAAGGCCCATGCAATATCCTCCTCTGTCTACCCATTTCTTATTATGAGTTTTTGGAATATTTACTCTTTTATATTGTACATGTTTTAAAAATGATTGTCGAGATAGCATCCTTTCTTTTCCTAAGAGAAAGAAATGTTGTATCATTAAAAGTAAGTTTAATAACTGGAGGAGATTTTCATATGAAATGGATACAAATGCCGTTAGGCCCATTACAAACAAATGCTTATATTTTAATGAATGATCAAAAAGAGTGCATTATCTTTGACCCCGGTCACGAAGGTGAAAAGCTCGTTACATATTTACAAGAAGAACAATTAAAACCATTGGCTGTTTTATTAACGCATGCTCACTTTGATCATATCGGTGCTGTTGATGCGGTAAGAGACGCTTTTCATATTCCTGTATACGTACATAAAGAAGAAGCAGATTGGTTAGGAGATGCAACTGTAAACGGCTCTCAAATTTTTATGATGAACCGCAGTATTACAGCAAAACCAGCGGATCATATTATTGATGCAGAAGGTACATTAACAATTGGATCATTTAATTTTGAAATTTTTGAGACGCCAGGACATTCTCCAGGAAGTATTTCTTATTATAGTAAAGAGGCAAATGCTGTATTCTCAGGAGATGTATTGTTCCAAATGAGCATTGGAAGAACAGATTTGCCTGGTGGAAGTTTTGCTGAATTAATTGGAAGTATTGAAGAGAAATTATTTGTATTACCAGATGAGACAGCGGTGTTATGTGGACATGGTCCAGAAACAAGCATTGGTTTTGAAAAAGAAAATAATCCGTTTTTACAATAAGGAATCATTATGGGAATGGAGCTCATTTTAAGAGAATGGATGAGGAAAGAAAAGGATTATTCAATTTCATATAGTACGTATATGAACCTTGTATTGTATACAGAAGGTCATGGATATTATATGAAAGAACGTGAAAAGATTGGAAGACAAGGGGATTTTTTTACAAGTAGCAATGTATCCTCTGTTTTTGCAAAAACTTTTGCTAAATTTTTTATTCGTCTTGTTGAAAGTGGTGAAGTTGCTTCGAATATTTGTGAGGTTGGTGGGGGAACTGGAAAGTTTGCCTATGATGTTTTACAAGAATGGAAGCAATTATCTCCAAAAACCTTTATTGATTTAAACTATTCAATGATTGAAGTGAGCCCTTTTCATAGGAAATTACAGCAGGAGCAACTTGGCTCATTTTCTAATGTATCGTACTATACCTCCTATAGTGAAATGGGAGATTCTTTTGAGGGAATTCTCTTTTCGAATGAGTTGTTTGATGCATTTCCTGTTGAAATAATTGAGAAAAGAAATGGTATGTTGTATGAAGTGCGTATTACATATACAGAGGAAGGAAACCTTTCAGAAGTATGTAGGCCGTTAGATAAAAGAATTGGTCGATATTTATTGAAATATAATATTCATATTGCTGAAGGGCAACGTTTTGAAGTACCACTTGTGATGGAGGAGTATGTAAAAGAAATTGCGAAATGGTTTCAAAAAGGTATATGTATTACAGTTGATTACGGATACACAAAAGAAGAATGGATGCATCCAGCACACCGTGAAGGAAGTTTGCGAGGTTATTATCAGCATAAGCTAATACGTAACCCACTAGCGCATCCAGGTGAAATGGATCTTACTACTCATATTCATTGGGACGAGCTAAAGGAGATGTTTAGTCTGCAAGGAATGAGTGCAGTATGGCATAAGAAACAATCTGAGTTCTTGTTAGCTGCAGGGATATTAGAACAGCTTACGAGCCATCAAGATATGAATCCTTTTTCTGAAACGCAAAAACAAAATCGAGCAGTTCGTTCTATGATTTTGAATGGAGGAGTAGGGAGTGCGTTTGATGTTGTTATACATACAAAAGATATGCAACATTTACATTTGGAGCGGTATGTAACAATATAAAAAACAAGACACAGTATATACTGTGTCTTGTTTTTTAATACGACTTATGTAGTATTATATATTTCCTCTCATGATATATATTTATATTAAAGATATGAGATAAAAAATATAGAATACGTTCTTTTTCTTCGATTATTAGTCCCTAACCTAATAATACGCGAACGAGTTGAATTATTGTTTCGTTCTCTACTTTGTAATAAATTTCTAATCCTTTTCTTTCACTAGAAACGATTTTAGCGCTTTTTAATTTTGCTAAATGCTGTGAAATTGTAGATTGTGGCATGTTTAAGCCAGTGTACATTGTAGAAACGTTGCTTGGACCGCGCTCAATTAATCCTTTTACGATACATAAACGAACAGGATGAGCCAGCACTTTTAATAATTCTGCATTACTTTCATATAGTTCTAATTCTTTTTGAAAGGTTTCTAACATGTTCTTTTCCACCTCCGTGTGAGCTATTATACCATACTATACATACCAAAAATTTAAAGAAAAGAAAATAGTTGTTGCAGAAAAAAAGTCCTAAAGTAAAGAAATTGTAAGAAAAGAGACCATGATGTAAATAAAATAGGTAAATTAGCACGTTTTTGTAAAATGACATTTTTGGGTGAAAATTTCGATGCGTTTTAAAAATTGAAAGATATAGATATATTTGTAACACAATTTTATCATGATTTTCTTATTCTTTCAAATGAATATACAAAATTTTTAAAATAATATGACAAAGGAATTATAATGATATATATAGAATATAAAACAGGTTAAAAGAAAAGAAGCTGAATGTAATTCGCTTCTTTATGGTGATCATAAAATATTTGATTACGGCTGATAAATCTTAGGATAATCAAGTCATTAGTCATTTATTCTAAAATTCATCTTTTAGCAACGTTAAAAATCTGTGATTCCATATGTTCTCGTAAAAATCAATTGTCTCTTTTGCGGACATAAAAGGATTATTCAACGTAGAGGTTGTTTTCTGTACCATAAAGTTTTCGTATCCCAGTCCGTGGGCAAACTTAATCGTAGCATCCATACAGTACTCTGTTTGGGCACCGCAAAATTCAATGCGATTTACAGATAATTGATCTAAAATTTCTTTTAAGTTTGTTTTATAAAATGAATTTGCATGTGTTTTTCTTACAAAAAAATCTTGTTCTTGAACATCAAGATCGGTATGAATAGCCCAAAGTTCTTTCTCGGGTACTAAATCATCATCACAATGTTGAACAAAAAGGATTGGTTTATTTAATTTTCTGTATGAAGAAATTCTTTTATTTACTTTTGTTAGTAAGTTCTGTAAATCAAATAAATGCTCTCCGCCATAACATACGCCATTTTGTAAATCGATAACGATTAAAATATCTGCACAAGTATCCATTATTTTTACCCCTTTTTTATTTCTTAATATATCAATTAACCCATTATTTAGAAATAGATGATATACTTTTATTTTTTATGGACTATAAGAAAAATTTCAAATGACTATAACTAAATCGCATAAAAAGAAGATATGAAAACCTATTCTCATATCTTCTTTTTTCTCTATGCATTTACAGGTTCTTCTACATAAGAAAGGGCATTTTCAAAATCGGATATTAAATCGTTAACATTTTCAAGACCGACTGATAACCGAAGTAATGAATTAGAGATTCCTCTTTCATCACGAGCTTCTTGCGACAGTGCTGCATGTGACATTTTTGCTGGATAAGAAAGAATTGACTCTACAGCTCCTAAACTAACTGCAAAAACAGGTAATTTTACTTTTGATAAAAATTGGCGGAGTGCATCTTCTGACTGCAAAGTAAATGATAAGACTGCTCCAGCTGATGTTGCTTGAGATTGTTGAATATCAAATCCGAGATGTGTTTGTAATCCCGGATAATAGACATTTTGTACTTTAGCGTGCTCTTGTAAATAATGTGCAATTTTATTGGCATTTTTAGCTGAATGCTCGAGGCGTACATGTAATGTTTTTAGACCGCGAAGTACGAGAGAACAATCTTGAGGTCCTAAAATAGCGCCGAATGCATTTTGTAAAAATCCAAGCTTTTGAGCGAGTTCTGCATCTTTTACTACTGCTAATCCGGCAGTAACATCACTATGCCCAGCAATAAATTTTGTGGCACTATGAAGAACAACATCAGCTCCAAGTTCAAGTGGTTTTTGGAATAGTGGTGTCAAAAATGTATTATCAACAAAAGTAAGAGCCCCAATAGATTTTGCAAGTTTAGAAATCTCGCGAATATCTGTCACCTTTAAAAGTGGATTAGAAGGTGTTTCTACATAAAAGAGCTTTGTATTTGGTTTAATGCTTTGTTTTATTTCTTCTAAATTGGTCATATCAACAAATGTATGTGAAACACCGTAACGGGAGAGTACCTCAGTTATCACTCGGTAAGTGCCTCCGTATACATCTTCTGAAATGAGTACGTGATCACCTTGTGAAAGAAGGAGGAATGCAGTGGAAATCGCTGCAATGCCTGATGCAAAGGCGAATCCCTTTGTTCCACCTTCTAATAAAGCAATGATATCTTCAAGAGCTTCACGAGTTGGATTTCCTGACCTGCTATAGTCATATTTTCCGAACGTATCTACATCAAACTGGTGAAAAGTTGATGTGTTATAGATAGGAACGTTCACAGCTCCTGTTTGCGAGTCATGTTTATATTGGTTGTGTAGTAAGAGTGTATCTATAGAATAACTCATATTCTTACACCTTCTTTTACAAGTTTAATGGCTTGCTTTAAGTCTTGAATTAAATCGTTACTATTTTCAATGCCAACGGAGAATCGAAGAAGACGATTACATACACCGTTTGCTGTTCTAATTTCTTCAGGAATATCAGCATGTGTTTGCGTTGCTGGATAAGTCATTAAACTTTCTACACCACCAAGACTTTCGGCAAATGTAATTAAGGATAAAGATTGTAAGAATGGATTAATCCAAGCTTCATCTTTAAGGCGAAATGAAATCATGCCGCCTCTTCCAGGATAAAATACATCTGTCACCCCGTCTTCATCATTTAAATATGCAACAACTGCTTTCGCATTTTCTTCATGCTGTCTCATGCGAAGCGCTAACGTTTTCATACCGCGAATTAATAACCATGAGTCAAATGGGCTTAAAACTGCACCTGATGCATTATGATAATGAGCGATTTCTTCACAAAGTTCCTTTCCTTTTGCAACGACAAGTCCGCTTAGTACATCGTTATGTCCCCCTAAATATTTCGTTGCGCTGTGAAGTACAATGTCAGCACCTTCTGTTAATGGTTGCTGTATATAAGGTGTGTAGAATGTGTTGTCTACAATAAGAAGTAGTCCGTGCCTTTTCGCTACAGTTGCGACAGCAGCAATATCAGTAACTTGCATTAATGGATTAGTTGGAGTTTCTATGAAAATAGCCTTCGTTTCAGTTGTGATAGCTTGCTCAATTTGTTTAATAGACTGTGTATTTACGTATCTACATCGAACATCCCACTTTTTTTCATGTTCAGAAAATAATCGATACGTTCCACCGTATAAATCTTCAGATACAATAAGTTCGTCTCCAGAGCGGAATAGAGAAAGGACGAGGAGAACAGCCGCCATCCCTGAACTACAGGCATAACCTTGTTCGCCATATTCTAAGTCTGCGATTGCCTGTTCTAAAAGACCTCGAGTTGGATTGCCAGTTCGTGAATAGTCAAAGCCAGTAGATTTACCAATTCCTTCATGACGATAAGCGGTTGAGAAATAAACTGGTGGATTAACCGTTCCAGTTGTAGTTTCACTGCGATTGCCGATTTGTGCTAGTTTTGTTTCGATTGTTGACATGTGAAAATTCCTCCTTTTTAAATTGAAACATTAAGTGAATATAAAATAAAAAAAGCCTTCTAAGAAGAAGGCTTTCGGTTTGAATAGAGTCTTCTTCTCATCTGTCAAATCTTTCACAATTTGCTGGAATTAGCACCTTATTAACAAAATGTTAATGGTTGCTGAGGCGTCACAGGGCCAGTCCCTCTACCTCTCTAGATAAGAATGTTCGTATGAAATTTTTATTATGTTTTTAACTTTACAACAAAAGATAATTGAATTGCAACTTTATTTTAAATATTTTTTATTTTTCCGCAAGTGTCATTGACTTTTACTTTTGTGCATGCTAAATTTATTAAAAAATTAACAAACATTGTTAAAAGGGGAACGCATTTCCTTTTAGCTACATAAATAAAATAATAAAGACAACTCTTATTGAGAGCGGTGGAGGGAAAGGCCCTGTGAAACCCGGCAACCTTCAAACGAAATGTTTGAAACGGTGCTAATACCTGCAAAACGAATGTTTTGCATAATAAGAGGAGGAACGATTATGTCCCCCTCTTCAAAGTGAAGAGGGGGTTTTTATATTGATAGAAATGAGGGAGATTCGTGAAATTACTAGATTTATTATCAAAAGGAATTGTAATAGGTGATGGTGCGGTTGGGACGTTATTGCATTCACATGGCTTGCAAAGTAGCTTTGAAGAATTGAATGTATCTGATCCAGACTTAATTATATCGATTCATAAACAATATGTAGCTGCTGGAGCAGATGTAATTCAAACGAATACGTATGGAGCAAATGAGGCGAAATTACGTATGTACGGCTTAGAAAATCAAGTTACAGAAATTAATAGAGCGGCAGTAAAACTGGCGAAAGCATCTGTTACAGATAAAAATGCAATTTTAGGAACAATTGGTGGTATGAAACATATCGGAGCCGTTACAACGACTGATATGGAAAGGGAGTTTATGCTACTTGAACAGGCAGGGGCTTTACTAGAAGAACAGGTTGATGGATTACTATTAGAAACTTTTTACGATGAATTTGAATTACTTCATGCTGTTAAAGTATTGCGTAAGCAAACGAACATTCCAATTGTTGCTCAATTAGCGTTACATGAAGCAGGTACGACTCAAAATGGAAATGATGTCAATGAAATATTAAAGCAACTTATAGATTACGGTGCAAATGTTGTTGGATTAAATTGTCAACTAGGGCCGCTTCATATGACGGAGGCTTTCAAAATGATATCGATTCCGCAAAATGGCTATTTATCAGCATACCCAAATGCAGGTCTCCCGAATTATGTGGAGGGACGTTACGTATATGAGGGAAGCCCAGCTTATTTTGAGGCGATGACGCCGAGATTTATTGAGCAAGGTATTCGGTTATTAGGTGGTTGTTGTGGTACGACTCCAGAACATATTCAAAGTATGAAGCACGCTGTTGCGAATGTTACACCTGTAATAGAAAAAGACACCATTCAAAGGCCGAAAGTTGTTCATACGCATGAGAAACGTTCGAAGGCTCACGTCACTCTAGCAGAGAAAGCGAAAAAACAAACGACAGTTGTAGTGGAATTAGATCCACCGAAAACGTTAGATACACAGCGGTTTTTTGAAGGAGCAAGAGCTTTAAAAAGAGCGGGAGCAGATGCTATTACTCTAGCAGATAATTCATTAGCATCGCCTCGTATTTCTAATATGGCAATGGGTGCGTTATTAACGAAGCATGATATCCCGGTATTGACACATTTAACGTGTAGGGATCATAACGTCATTGGACTACAATCTCATTTGTTAGGTTTATCGGCGTTAGGGATGGAAGAAGTGTTAGCTTTAACTGGTGATCCAGCGCGCGTTGGTGATTTTCCTGGTGCAACTTCTGTATACGATTTGTCCTCTATTGAGCTCATTAAAATGATTAAAGAAATGAACGATGGACGTTCAATTTTAGGGAAATCAATTGGATCGGCGACAAGGTTTTCTGTAGGCGGCGCATTTAATCCTCACGTGAGGCACTTAAAAGCAGCGGTTAAGCGAATGGAACGAAAAATAGATGCTGGAGCGGAATATTTTTTAACTCAGCCAATTTACGATATCGCGTTAATTGAAGAAGTGTATGAAGCGACAAAGCATTTGGAACAACCTATTTTTATTGGAATTATGCCGTTAGTAAGTAAGCGGAATGCAGATTTTCTTCATTTTGAGGTACCGGGTATTACTCTTCCAGAAGAAATAAGAGAGAGAATGGATGGACACGAAACGAAAGAGGCGGCAATTGAGGAAGGGATTCGCATTTCGCAAGAATTGATCGACGCAGCGATGAAATATTTTAATGGTATTTATCTTATTACACCATTTTTAAAATATGAAATTACAGAACATCTTGTTAAATATGTAAGAGAAAAGCAAGAAGTGAAAGAAGGTATTAATTGATGAAGTGTATAGAAGAAAAATTACAAAATAGCATTTTAATATTAGATGGTGCAATGGGAACAATGATTCAGCAAGAGGATTTAACTGCTGAAGATTTCGGAGGAGAAGAGTACGAGGGCTGTAATGAATATTTAGTAGAAACAAGACCAGACGTTATTTTAAAGATTCATAAAGCTTATATTGAAGCTGGAGCGGATATTATTGAAACAAATACATTTGGGGCAACGAATATTGTACTAAGTGATTATGAGCTGTCTCATTTAGATGAAGAACTAAATGAAAAGGCAGCACTTTTGGCGAAGCAAGCTGTTAAAGAAAGCGGTAAGGAAGTATATGTTGCGGGAGCGATGGGACCAACAACGAAAGCAATTAGTGTTACTGGTGGTGTGACTTTTGAAGAATTGATTGAGGCTTATACAAGGCAGGCACGAGGATTATTAAAGGGAGAAGTTGATGTATTACTCGTTGAGACGAGTCAAGATATGCGTAACGTGAAAGCAGCTTATATTGGAATTCAAGCTGCTTTTGAAGAACTGAAAAAAACGGTTCCTATTATGATTTCAGGAACGATTGAGCCAATGGGAACGACTCTGGCTGGGCAAACAATTGAAGCTTTTTATTTATCAGTAGAACATATGAAACCATTATCTGTTGGGTTAAATTGTGCGACTGGTCCGGAGTTTATGAGGGACCATATTCGTTCACTATCTGATTTATCGGAGTGTTACATTTCTTGTTATCCAAATGCAGGTCTTCCTGATGAAGATGGACATTACCATGAGTCTCCATCTTCTCTCGCTGAAAAGGTGAAGCGATTTGCTGAAGAAGGATGGGTTAATATTATCGGTGGTTGTTGTGGCACGACACCAGAACATATAAAAGCAATGAAAGAAGCACTAGCATCTCTTAAGCCTCGTGACCATCATGAGAGAGAAGGACATGGAATTAGTGGATTAGAGGCACTGCAATATGATGAGTCTATGAGACCGTTATTTGTAGGTGAAAGAACGAATGTTATTGGATCACGTAAATTTAAACGATTAGTAGCAGAAGGGAAATTTGAAGAGGCTGCTGAAGTGGCAAGAGCGCAAGTGAAGAAAAATGCTCATATTATTGATATTTGTATGGCAGATCCTGATCGTGATGAAATAGAAGATATGGAGAAATTTTTGACAGAAGTTACGAAAGTGTTAAAAGTACCGATTATGATTGATTCAACGGATGAAAATGTTATGGCAAGAGCACTTACTTATATTCAAGGAAAAGCTGTTATCAACTCTATTAATTTAGAAGATGGAGAAGAGCGTTTTGAAAAGGTAACACCGCTTCTTCGTAAGTATGGTGCTGCAATTGTAGTTGGTACAATCGATGAAGATGGTATGGCAGTAAGTGCTGAAAGAAAATTAGAAATTGCAAAAAGAAGTTACGAATTATTAACGACGAAATATGGGATACGCCCGTCAGATATTATTTTTGATGCACTTGTGTTTCCAGTAGGGACAGGTGATGAAGAATATATTGGTTCAGCGGCAGCGACTATAGAGGGCATTCGCCTTATTAAAGAAGCGTTACCAGAGTGTTTAACGATTTTAGGTGTAAGTAACATATCATTTGGTTTACCACCGGCTGGACGTGAAGTATTGAATTCCGTCTTTTTATATCATGCTACGAAGGCTGGATTAGATTACGCGATTGTTAATACGGAAAAATTAGAACGCTATGCGTCGATTCCAGAGGAAGAAAAACACCTTGCAGATGCATTACTGTTTGAAACGACGAAAGAGACGTTAGAAGAATTTACAAACTTTTACCGAGTCGCTAAAAAGAAAGATGTCGTTGTGCAAGAAACGTTAACGCTAGATGAACGACTAGCAAATTATATTGTAGAAGGTACGAAACAAGGATTACACGAGGATTTAAGTCTTGCACTTGAAGAAGGAAGAAAACCTCTTGATATTATTAACGGTCCGCTTATGACAGGGATGGATGAGGTAGGACGACTATTTAATAATAATGAACTTATTGTTGCTGAAGTATTGCAAAGTGCCGAAAGTATGAAAGCTGCTGTAAGTTATTTAGAGCCACATATGGAATCTAGCGATAGTGCAAAAAAAGGGAAAGTATTATTAGCAACTGTAAAAGGTGATGTGCATGATATTGGGAAAAATCTCGTTGAAATTATTTTAGCGAATAACGGATATGAGATTATTAATTTAGGAATTAATGTACGTTCGGATCGAATTGTTCAAGAAGTACAAGAAAAGAAGCCGGACATTATAGGCCTTTCAGGTTTATTAGTAAAATCAGCGCAACAAATGGTAACGACTGCTGAAGATTTAAAAGCAGCAAATATTGATGTGCCCATTGTTGTAGGTGGTGCAGCGTTAACGAGAAAGTTTACAGATAATCGAATTTCACCATCATATAAAGGGCTCGTTTGTTATGCGAGTGATGCGATGACGGGGCTCGATATTATTAATAAGCTTCAAAAAGAAGAAGAGCGTGAGAAGATGAAACAGGATAAAAAAGAACGTCATCTTCATATCGTAAAAAAAGAGGAGAAGAAAATAGAAATTCCAACAGTAATTGAGCCATTACCGAAGGCTGAGGTTATGGTGCCTGATTCAACAAAACGAATTGTATTACGTGATATTCCGGCTCTTCATCTCGCTCCATTTTTAAATAGACAAATGCTACTTGGGCATCACCTTGGATTAAAAGGAAATGTGAAGAAGCTTTTGAAAGAGGGAGATAAGAGAGCACATGAATTAAATGATTTAATAGATGAATTATTGCAGGAAGGACAATCTTGGTTAAAGCCGAAAGCAGTGTATCAATTTTTCCCAGCGCAAAGCGACGGACAAAACATTGTAATATATGATCCAGAAAATCATACGCGTGTTATAGAGCGTTTCACATTCCCTAGACAAGGAAAGGCTCCCTATCGTACTTTAGGCGATTATTTGCGCCCAATTGGAGATGAGATGGACTATGTTGCTTTCTTATCTGTTACGGTTGGGGAAGGAGTTCGGGACATTGCTGAAGAGTGGAAGGCGAAAGGTGATTACTTACGTAGTCATGCCATTCAATCGTTAGCGCTTGAATTAGCAGAAGGACTTGCTGAAAAAACACATATGCTCATTCGTGACCGCTGGGGCATTCCAGACTCACCTGAACTGACGATGGAAGAACGTTTCCGTACGAAATATAGAGGAATACGCGTGTCATTTGGTTATCCGGCGTGTCCAGAACTTGCAGATCAAGAAAAGCTATTTCGCTTAATTCATCCAGAGGAAATAGGTATTTCATTAACAGAAGGATTCATGATGGAGCCAGAAGCGTCCGTAACGGCTATGGTATTTTCTCACCCTGAGGCAAGATATTTTAGTGTATTATAGTCTAGAAGGGGGAGACGTATGAAGAAAATAGTCTTTACAGGTGGCGGTTCGGCAGGACATGTAACACCTAATTTAGCCATTATCCCATATTTACAAGAAGACAACTGGGATATCTCTTACATTGGTTCTCATCAAGGTATTGAGAAAACGATTATAGAAAAGGAAGGCATTCCCTACTATAGTATTTCGAGTGGAAAGCTACGTCGTTATTTTGATTTGAAAAATATAAAAGATCCTTTTCTTGTAATAAAGGGTAACTAACTGTTACGATTTATTTAACCAATTATAACGAAAGTTAATTAAATATATCAGTAAGCCCTGCTAGTCAAGTGATTGGCTAGTAGTGAGGGTTAACTGCGGGCAATCCCTAAAGCTGATTGAACTACAACGTGGCTAGAAATGGCGAGCGTGAATGTTGCGAAAGCAGAAAAAATCAATCAGATCGTGCAAGGTTAAATCCTAAACACTAGAACAATGGGTCTTCCGCCTCGAATCATCTAAGTCAAAAGCGATAAGATGAACGTTCAACGACTATCTCGTATAACTGACGAGAGTACATCACAAGCCTATGGTGATGGAAAAATCCTCTATCTCTAAAGAGATAAACATATAGTCTGCGCTCATGTGAAAACATGAGAAGTTCATAAGAGAACTGGCTAAGGAATTGCGCCCTTAGTTGAACGAGATACATTTAATTAAATCTATCAAACCTCATTGAATCTATCGAACGCATGTGCTATTGTGGGTTCAATGAGGTAAGAATAATAATGAAATTTTCACGAGTTAGTCAAGTATCAGAATTAACAGGTTTGCATCCGAGTAGTCTTACGAGAATGCTGGTGGAACACGCTACGATTCAGAAGAACAAATCTTTCATTAAAGGAGTTACATTCTGATGATATTAGCGAAGAAAGTCAGACTGATTCCAACGCCTGAACAAGAAAAAGTGCTTAGAAACCATGCTGGTGCTGCAAGATTCGCTTATAACTATTGTAAAAGAATGAGTGATAGGTATTATAAGCTATTTGGAAAATCTGTTTCACAGTTAGCTTTACAGAAACGATTTACAAAGATCAAGAAGCGAAAGAGATATGAGTGGTTAAATGACATCAACGCACAAGTTCCCAAACAGGCTTCAAAAGATTTTGATACGGCGAGAAAACATTCGTTCAAAAAGTACAAAAATGGTTATCACACTTCTTATAAATCCAAAAAAGATTTAATCCAAGGATTTTATGCCAATTATGAAAGACTGGTTATAGGAAAGAAAGTAGTTCATATTCAGTCTATTGGAGAAGTGAAAACAAGCCAACAACTACCAAGGAATAAAAAACCATCCAATCCAAGAGTTACCTTTGACGGTCGTCACTGGTGGATGAGTGTAGGGTTCCAAGAAGACTTTGAATCACAAGAATTAACCGATGAGTCGATTGGTGTGGATGTTGGTTTAAAAGAGCTTTTTGTAGCTTCTAATGGTACGAAAGAACGAAATATAAACAAAGATGCCAAGGTTAAAAAATTTTTGAAAAGGAAAAAGTCAGCGCAAAGAGATATGTCTAGGAGATTTAAAAAAGGTGTGAAAATTCAATCTGCTGGATATGAAAAAGCGAAAGCTGAGCACCTGCGGTTATCTAGGAAAATTATGAATATCCGAAATAACCATATCCATCAAGCAACAGCTAAATTGGTGAAAACCAAACCAATGAGGATTGTTGTGGAAGACTTATCTATTTCAAACCTGTTAAAAAACAAAAAACTATCGAAAGCATTTTCATTTCAAAAATTAAACTTCTTCTTTCAATGTTTGTCATACAAGTGCGAGAAGTACGGCATTGCGTATGTAAAAGCTGATAAATGGTTCGCTTCAAGCAAGATTTGCTCATGTTGCGGAGTGAAATACGACCATTCAGTTCAACCAGAAGGACAGTGGAGTTTAAAGATTCGTGAATGGCGTTGTGCTTCATGCAATAGCTATCACGATAGGGATGTAAATGCTGCGATAAATTTATCAAGATGGGTAAAATAAATGCTTGATAATAGGAGGTAACGATACTGCCTCGTGTGGAGTGTTATACCCCTCGTCCCTTTGGGGCTGCGAGAACACGATGAAGCACTAACTCGTGTAAATTTGATTGAATTGTATAGATTTAGTTAAGTTTATCGTATCGGTGTTATGGATGCGTATGTAAGGATTCGAAAACTAAAACCAGATGTGATTTTTTCAAAAGGCGGTTTCGTATCTGTACCAGTCGTAATTGGAGGATGGCTAAATAGAGTACCAGTTTTATTACATGAATCTGATATGACGCCAGGACTAGCAAATAAAATTGCGCTTCGTTTTGCTTCGAAAATATTTGTTACATTTGAAGAAGCAGCGAAACATTTACCGAAAGAAAAAGTAATATATACGGGATCTCCTGTACGTGAAGAAGTGCTGAAGGGAAATCGAGAAACAGGTTTAGCATTTTTAGGTTTTTCACGTAAAAAGCCAGTTATTACGATTATGGGAGGTAGCTTGGGCGCGAAAAAAATTAATGATACGGCTCGAGAAGCATTACCAGAACTTCTTAAAAAGTATCAAATTGTTCACCTTTGCGGAAAAGGTAACCTTGATGAAAGTTTACAAAATAAAGAAGGATATAGACAATTTGAATATGTACATGGAGAACTGCCAGATATATTAGCGGTAACAGATTTTGTTATTTCACGCGCGGGTTCCAACGCAATTTTTGAATTTTTAACATTACAAAAGCCGATGGTTTTAATTCCATTATCGAAATTTGCAAGCCGTGGAGATCAAATATTAAATGCAGAGTCCTTTGAAAGGCAAGGGTATGCCTCCGTATTATATGAAGAAGATGTAACTGTAAAATCTCTTATAAAGTATGTCGAAGAATTGAATCAAAATAATGAGAAGTATAAAACAGCACTAAAAAAATATAATGGAAAAGAAGCAATTAAAACAATCATTCAAAATATTTCAGAGGCATGATGAAACAATCATGCCTCTTTTAGTAGGGTGAAAGATTCCAAGAATTGATATTTTTATGTTACAATAAAGTGAAACTTTAATCAGTTGGGGGCATCCTCCATCTAACTTCTTTGCTTTCACTGGAATTTGAGGAGGGGGGTTTACTGCCCTCAAATAGCGGGATAACAAATGGGTTAATAGGGAAATTCCAATTAATGAAGCGTGAAAATACGAATGGATTAGGAGTGACTGTGTTGGAGCTAAGTCTCTATGAAAATACTGCACTTATTATATGCTTTGTGTTGTACGTTGGTAGTGTTATTGTTTATATTTCAAGGAAATTTTCGCAAGAAAGAGAGCTTGAAAAATCAGAGATAACAGCTGAACTAGAAATGTTAGCTGATGAAAGTTATAAAAAACAAAAAATAAAAGAAGACCATGAAGCATCCCATCATTTAAACGCAAATAAGTTTTAAAGATGGGGATTTTTTTTGAAGTTGTTATTTATTATAGCTATAACAAATAACGCTAAAAAGGAGTTTCCCGATACATAATGAAGGAGTGTATATAAATGAATTTTTATATCGCCTCAGGTTTCCAAAATAAACATCTAGTATGTTCCGTAGCAAATGAACTGAAACATGCAGGATGGCACCATACATATGATTGGACCAAAAACGAAAGAGCAGTGAATCAAGAACAATTAAGAGAAATTGGTCAGGCAGAAAAAAATGCTGTAAAAGAAGCGGATGTGTTTTTACTTATATTAGATGGCGGAAACGGGAGCCATACAGAGTTTGGAATGGCGATTGCACTAGAGAAAACGATATATGTATATCATGCAGGAAACCCGCTCCAAACAACGTTCTATCACTTGCCAGAAATAAATATTTTTGAAGGAGATGTAGCTGAGTTTGCATCTTATGTTATGAATCATGTGAAATAATAGTAACTACCTAAAAGGTTATAAAAGTGATCTTTTGGGTACAGTGATGATAAGAAACGTATATAAAGGAGTACATAATATGAAATTAGAAAATGGATGGGAAACGAGCTTTTTAGAAGTCGTACAAAATAGTGAATTTAAGAAAGAGGCACTTCTTAGTCAATTGCTTTGTCAGGATAGTGAAGAAGTAGAAGAGCTTGTGGATGATTACGGCTACGAAGAACTTGTTGAACGTGAACATGATGATGAGTTAGCTGAAATCTTAGGAGAAGAACTTTTTAGTGAGATGGAACGCCAAGTATTCTTATCTTCAAACCCAGAAGAAAAACTTATTGCATTCGTCAATGGATTAGGTTTTCATGTGTTAGATTGGATCGTTCTTCTTGAAACAGAATTTGGCATTGATAGTGCAAACTTTACATCAGATGCTGTAAAGGTGTTAGAAAAGCGTTTCAGACAGTTTCCGTACATAGAGGACAATACAATTTTTGATATGACATTTGGAGAATCGATGGATGTATTAGAATCTGTTACAGGATTACAACTAAAGGAAAAGATGAACATATAATGAAAAAAGAACGTGATTCAATCACGTTCTTTTTTTACATAATAATAATTTTATCATCTAGTTTTGTCTGCCCGGTAAGAAGTGCGTTTAAATATTCCACTTTTCTTATACAAGCTTGTATATGTCTTTCAACCTCTTGTAACTCTGCTTGGTGATGTGTTTCAATTGGATGAATTTGTACGTTGAATTTTTCAAATTGACTACTATATGTTATTTCTGCATAGCCGCTCATAATATCGGTTTCGTTATGAAATAAAAATTGCCTCGTTTTGTCACAGAATGATACATCCTGAAAGCCATATACTTTTAATGCTTCAATTACTTTTTTAATCATTTTTGTATTCATTTTTTTAACCCTCTTTACGAAGTTCTACTTTTATATTATAACATAAAAAATTACATAGAAAGCGCTTCCAAGTGTATTTTATTATAAACTTTACGTTTCAATCACAAAAATGAAACAAAGAAAAAATAATTGTAAAGAAGGAAGGACTCTTTTATTGTTTCGTCATATATATAGAGAAATAGTGCAATGAAAGGAAATTTTCCGAGGTGGAGATCGTATTTCCAATTTGAGCGCAGTAAAAGAGGTGAGAATCTTGAACTTTGATATTGTAGGACAAAAAGCATATATAAAAGATGGACCGCATCGGAACCGAATTGGAATTGTAAAGAAAAACGAGACAAAATTAGCATCGCAGTTTGCTATTGTAATTGGAGAACAAATTATTGATGTAGAGCTAAAGGATATCGTGTTAGTTGGAGTAGACGTAGGACAATTTCATAAATGGTGCGAACAAAATGGTTATTTGTGAAAAGGACGGGCTGTGAGATAATGAAATATATTTGAGGAAAGAGAATATATTATTGTATTCTCTTTTTCTATGTTTAAGGAGGCGAAAATGAAATATAAAGAACAGGAGTTTACGTTGGAGTTAAAAGAGAACATTCAATGTATGGAGAAGGAAATAGAGCGAATGTCACTTAAATTGTATAAAGAGTATTCGCATTTATACATAGAAAAAACATGGAATTAGATATGGGATTTGCAAGAGAAAAAGAGAATCCCTTTGAGGTGGGTTATTATTCAACAGTTGCTATAGCTATATTAGATGAAGAAAAAGAGATGATTAAATTTCACAATATTCCAATTTAGGAATGTGAAAGAATCTTTTTAGGAATGCCAATTCAATCAAACATTTTGGGTAGTAAGAAAGTAGGAGAACTCGCTGATGAATCTTGTTATGAGATTGAGGAAGAGTTAAAAGAGCAATTAGAAGAATACTTGGAGTGATAATTCTCAAGATAAGATTTATAAAGAGGGAACGGAATAAAAAAGACGCTAACAATTGTATGTTAGCGTCTTTTTTTCATTATGAAGCAATTTCACCAGTTTTTGTATCATCTTGATTGTACGTATCTTGATCTAATTCACCAAGCCATTTACTTGAAATAAGACCTGCTGTCATAGAACCACTTACGTTAAGAGCTGTACGACCCATATCGATTAATGGCTCAACCGAGATAACTAGAGCAACAATACCGATTGGTAAGTTCATTGTAGATAGTACGATTAAAGCTGCGAATGTTGCACCGCCACCAACTCCGGCAACACCGAATGAGCTAATAGCAACAACAGCGATTAAAGTTAAAATAAATTGTGGTTGTAATGGATCAATTCCTACAGTTGGAGCGACCATCATTGCAAGCATTGCTGGATAAATACCTGCGCAACCGTTTTGTCCGATAGATACCCCAAATGAAGCTGCGAAGTTTGCAATTCCTTCGGAGATACCAAGCTTTTCTTTTTGAGCTTCAATATTTAATGGCATCGCACCAGCACTAGAGCGAGATGTGAATGCAAAAGTTAGTACAGGGAACACTTTTTTCAAATATTGAATTGGATTTAAACCAGACAATGCAATTAATAATAAGTGAATGATAAACATTACGATAAGTGCTACATAAGAGGCTAACACGAAGTTACCAAGCTTTAAAATAGCATTTATATCGCTACCAGCAACTGTTTTTGCCATAAGAGCTAATACGCCGTATGGAGTAAGGCGTAAAATTAATGTTACCATACGCATTACGATTGCATATACAGCATCAAGCATTTTCTTAAATAGCTCTGCTTGTTCTGGATATTTTCGTTTTACACCTATAAAGGCAATGCCGATAAAGGCTGCAAATATTACGACAGAAATTGTTGATGTTGGACGAGCGCCTGTTAAATCAAGAAACGGATTTGTAGGCAATAGCTCTAATAATTTATCTGGAATTGTTGTCTTTTCAATAGAAGTAAATCTTTCTTCAACTAGTTTCAGACGAGCAGATTCTGCATCACCTTGTTGCAAGCCTGTTGCAGATACATCAAATCCTGCACTTGCAGCGATACCGACAGCTGCAGCGATACCTGTAGTAAGAATTAAAATTCCTATAATAAGACCACTAATTTTACCAAGGTTTTTCGTTAACTGTAATTTTGTAAATGCTGAAATAATAGATACTAAAATAAGTGGCATAACGATCATTTGAAGTAATTTCACATAACCGTTACCAATTAAGCCAAACCAAGTATTTGATTCAATAATTACTTTAGAAGTTGGCTCATAAATGAATTGTAATATAAGACCGAATAAAATTCCGACTCCTAAAGCGGTAAATACACGTTTATTAAAAGATACATGCTTACGTTGCATATAATATAATACGCCAACTAAGATGAGCATGACTGCAACGTTAATTCCGACAAGCAGTGTATTCATGTTGATTCCCCCTAATTCCAATCTGTTATATAGAATATAAGGTAATAAAACCTATAAGTCAACTAGGAAATTCCGGGATTAAAAAAAAGATGGCAAAATGCCATCTTTTAATGTCCAGCCCCAGGGACAAGTAAAAATGTCGTGTAGTATGTAAATCCTATGAAGAAAACAGTTAAATATGCCCCGAATACGTATATATACATACGCTCTGTTAATTTTAAATAGCTTAAAAGTACGAAGAAACCTGTTTGTCCTAAAAATAGTAGTGCAGCCTGTTGCATATCTCCTACGTAAAACATAACCGAGAAAATTCCAGTCCAAAAGCCGAGAACGCGAAACATGCGATCCATGCTATTTCCCTCCTTTTCTAGAAAAAGTAAAACCTCTTTTCATTATAGTTTATTTTTCTTACTATTGTAAATATTCGTTCATATAAAAAGAAGCCAATTATTATTGGCTTCTTTTTATATGATAAATTAAATTGTTAGTTTATAATTACAAGATTTACATCCATCTAATAGACTATCATGTCGAGTTAATTCCATGTTAGGGAATAGGATTTCAAAAATGCCTTTCATCATATCTCCGTGCATGTTACAAATTTCAGTTGGATGATGAACAGCAACTTCTTTAAATGGACAATTGTGTACATCATAGAAAATTTTTGTTCCATCTGCACTTAATTCAAATGCAGGTGATAAGCCGGCTGTTGAGAAAGCTTCTTTTGCAATTTGAACTTTTTGCTCTACTGTTAAAGCATCTTCACTCACATTTAAACGTTGCATATGTTGTTGCATTAATTCGGCCCCGAATTGTTTTCCTGTTTCGTATAGCGCTTTTTCACCAGCAGCGCCAAGGCTAAGTAAAGAATTAAATGCGATTCTTGCTAACAATTGATAATCACGGAATGGAAATTGTAATTGGATAACATCTTCAGATAAGACATACAATCTGCTCGGTCGTCCGCCTTTTCCAGTTTTCTTCGTTTCCGATTTTAGCATATGAACATCTTCTAGTTTAGATAAATGTAAACGCGCTACGTTTGGATGAATGTCAAACTCATCTGCAATTTCTTGTACCGTTACGTAACTATGTTTTTGCGAAATATATTTATAAATGTAATAACGAGTTGGGTCAGATAATACACCTGTAATTTTTAAAGCTTGTTCCATGAGGATCTCCACCTTTATCACTTTATCCAAGATAATAACATTATAATACAGATAAACATGAGTATAGGTAATTTCAGACAATAATTCGGAAATTGTTCATAATTTCACAAACATATTTTTCCTTTTTGTTCTAGTCAAAATACAAAATTCAAAATTTTTATTGTGCATGTTTTCATGCTATATACATAGTGAGGAGGGAAAAGTGATGAATGGGATTGAAATTTTTGCGAATACAATTTTAAAAGAAGCGTGTAGGGTACAAGCGTCAGATTTACATATTGTGCCCCGGCAGAAGGATGTAGCGGTGCAACTACGTATAGGAAAAGATTTAATGACGAGACATTGTATTAAAAAGGAGTTTGGAGAAAAACTTGTCTCACATTTTAAATTTTTAGCATCTATGGACATAGGAGAGAAACGGAAGCCACAGAATGGTTCGTTGTATTTGCAAATTGATGGACAAGAAGTGTATTTACGCCTTTCAACACTTCCAACAGTATATCAAGAAAGTCTCGTTATTCGCCTTCATTTACAAGCATCTGTGCAGCCCTTATCACATCTTTCGTTATTTCCAAGTACGGCAGCAAAACTACTCTCGTTTTTACGCTATTCACAGGGGCTACTCGTGTTTACTGGACCGACTGGTTCTGGGAAGACAACGACAATGTATGCATTATTAGAGGTAATTAGAAAAAAGAAAACACGTCGCATCATTACACTTGAAGATCCGGTTGAAAAAAGAAGTGACGATGTATTACAAATTCAAATAAATGAAAAAGCGGGTCTCACATATGAAACAGGATTAAAGGCTATTTTACGTCATGATCCAGATATTATTTTAGTCGGTGAAATCCGTGATGAAGAAACAGCAAAAATAGCTATAAGAGCAAGTTTGACAGGACATTTAGTCATGACAACGTTGCATACGAATGATGCGAAAGGAGCAATCATTCGTTTCATGGATTATGGTATAACGAGGCAAGAGATTGAACAGTCTTTATTGGCTGTAGCTGCACAGCGACTTGTCGAATTGAAGTGTCCGTTTTGCAGAGGAAAGTGCTCAACTTTATGTAAATCAATGAGGCAAGTAAGGCAAGCAAGCATTTATGAGCTGCTATATGGATATGAGTTAAAACAAGCGCTTAAAGAAGCAGATGGAGAATGTGTTACTTACAAACATGAGACTTTAGAATCGTCAATAAGAAAAGGATATGCTTTAGGTTTTTTAGAAGATGATGTTTATGTTTAAGAAAACTTGGAGTTTAAGTGATCAAGTAGTATTGTTGAAACGTTTAGGAGAATTACTAGAAAAAGGCTACTCTCTTTTACAAGCATTAGAATTTTTACAGTTTCAATTACCTGTAGAAAAGAAAGTACAATTGCAGCACATGATTGAGGGGTTAAAAGATGGGAAAAGTCTACACGATTCTTTTCATCAGTTAAAGTTTCATCAGGACATGTTAAGTTATTTATTTTATGCCGAGCGACATGGTGATATTTCTTTTGCTTTGCAACAAGGAAGTGCACTTCTTTATAAGAAAGATAAGTATAGGAGAGACATGATGAAAATCATGCAGTATCCTATGTTTTTAATGTTTTTTCTACTAATCATGCTTTTTATTTTCAACCTCATTTTATTACCTCAGGTTGAAATGGTTTATAGTTCGTTCGGTTCTAATACACCACTACTTACAGAACAAATTTTAAGTGCAATAAAACTGCTGCCTTACATTATTTTAACCGTTATTTTAACTGTTATTATTGGATGTAGTTTGTATATGTTGTATTTTAGGAAACTTCCACATATTAGCCAGGTAAAAATCATGCTTCGTATGCCCCTCATCAAAACATTTCTTATTTTAAAGCATTCACATTATTTTGCTACTCAGTTGAGTGGTTTATTAAATGGTGGACTATCAGTATGCGAAGCTTTAACAATAATGATGGAGCAAAGATATCATCCGTTCTTTCAATATGAAGCGAGCCGGATTGAAAGACAATTAATTGGAGGAGAACGGTTACAATCTATCATTGCTAAAAGTGGGTATTACGAGAAAGAACTTTCTTATGTTATTACGCATGGACAAGCAAACGGCAATTTAGCGATTGAATTAGGTGACTATAGCGATCTTATTATGGAAAAGATGGAACGGAAAATTAAACATATGTTAGTTATCATTCAGCCTATTTTATTTACATGTATTGGAGGAATCGTTGTCCTTATGTATTTAGCGATGATTATGCCAATGTTTCAAATGATAAATTCTATTTAGGGGGCATTTGTATGCGGAATGAGGAAGGATTTACTCTGTTAGAGATGCTATTAGTAATGGTTGTCATAACTATATTATTACTATTAATTATTCCAAATGTAGTTACACAGCGTTCATCGGTCCAAGGAAAAGGGTGTGCAGCTTACGTGAAATCTATAGAAGCACAAATACAAGTATATCAATTACAACATAATAAAATTCCATCGTTAAAAGAACTGACAGATGAAAAGTATATTACAACTGATAAGTGCCCGAATGGCGAATCTATTCATATTTCAGATGATGGCGCAGTATCAATTAGGGCATTGTGAAACAACAGGGGTTTACTTTTTTAGAAATGTTACTCGTTTTATTTGCTATTTCTGTATTAAGTGTAGTTACGTATTTTAGTGTTCATTCCTTATACGAGCGACAAAAAGTTGAACAATTTTTGAGACAGTTTTCAAATGATATTTTGTATATGCAGCAATTAGCGATAAATCGTCAAAAGCACTATACATTACGTTGGCATAAAGATAGAAATATGTATGCTATAAAAGAGTCAGGTACAAAGTATTATATCGTCAAGCGGGAGTATGAAGAAGATATACAAATTGATTTGCATACGTTTCCAAATCCGATGACATATAATCCAAGTGGAAATATTAATAGAGGTGGTACGATTATAATTTCATATCGAAATTATAAATATGAAATTGTATTTCAGCTTGGAAGAGGGAGATTTACGTATCGTGAAATGTCAAAAAGGATCCATAATGGCTGAAATGATTGTATCGTTAAGTATTTTAATGATGGCTGTATCGTTACTACTACCGCAAACAGTATTAGTTATGCAAGAAAGAAAAAATATACAAATTCGTTATAAGGCA
Organism: Bacillus sp. PSXD-155; assembly: GCF_049310765.1. Lineage (NCBI taxonomy): Bacteria > Bacillati > Bacillota > Bacilli > Caryophanales > Bacillaceae > Bacillus > Bacillus sp. PSXD-155. The sequence goes on from NZ_JBMOWC010000006.1 coordinate 94,943, forward strand.
TCTGGATTATTAAAAAAGGAAGCAATTATATATATGTATGGAAATGAAGAAAAGCGAATAATAGAAAAGAATATAAATGGAATTGTGTATTACACATATTGGGGAGGCAATGAAGTTTGTACCATGTGGAGAGATGTGAAAGACAGAGTGATGGAACAATGCTTTTATGTAGGAGAAAAAATAAATTAGAATTTGGTTTTTCATTAATAGAAATGATTGTATGTCTGTTTCTATTATCAATATTTTTTTTGCTCTTTCCCCGCCTACATTTCATTGAAATGGAAAATAAACAGTCAAAAGGATTAAATGATTGGGAGTGGGATGTATTTTTAGGTCAAATGCAATTGGAGTTTCGTGAAGTATCATCTGGAGAACAGCTAGCATTTGAAAATGGAGAAAGTATTTTACGATTTCGATCGCGTAATGGGAGTGAAGTATCGTATGAAAAAGAGAATAGTCGTCTTATAAGAAAGGTAAATAGGCGCGGGAGGGAAGTTGTTTTACAAAATATTGGAACGGTTTCTTACAAACTAACACCTCATGTACTCATTATAAATGTGAAAGATACTAGCGGAAAAATATATGAAGGTGTAGTTATGCGATATAGTGAAATGGAAATGAATGTATGAGAGGGAAAAATGGGTTTACAATGCCTGGAACACTCATCTTTCTTATTTTATTAACTTCTTTTTTTATATACGAAACAAATATGTTGTTTACAGATAAAAATTTTTATATAGAAATAGAACAAAAGTTTTTACTGGATGAACTACTTAACCGATCTATTACAGATATAAAAAAAGACTTACAGCAAAAAGAAAAAGAAGGTGCATTTTTCTTTCAGTATGAAAAGGGAGAAGTGAGTGGAAATTATATCTTTGAAAATGATTTAATTCTCGTTGCGTTGCAGTGTACACTCAAACAGGAAGCTTTCTATACGGTGAGCTTTCGGTATAGAAAGAAGGATGGAAAAATAGTCGATTGGATAGAAGGATAATATGTAAAAATAAGAAGAAAAACCAGGGATTTCTATTGTAAATTGAATTGATTTTTTAGAAGAAATGGATAAATATAACGATTAAAAGTTTAAATTTTCTCAAAAAAGAGAAAGGTAGAAAGAATGTGATATATTCATGCTATCCAATCATTATTTTTAGGGAGAATAGGGAAATGACAAACAACAATCAAATAGGTGAAAATAAGGAACAAACTATTTTTGATCATAAAGGAAATAAGATTATGACTGAGGATAGAGAAATACACATTATTTCAAAATTCGAAGAACCTCTTATTGTCGTATTAGCAAATGTACTAAGTGATGAAGAGTGTGGTGAATTGATTGAAATGTCTAAAAATAAAATGAAGCGGTCTAAAGTTGGTTCATCACGTGATGTAAATGATATTCGAACAAGTAGCGGTGCATTTTTGGAAGACAATGAACTTACTTCAAAGATTGAAAAACGAATTTCATCTATCATGAATGTTCCTGCGTCGCATGGTGAAGGATTACACATTTTAAATTATGAAGTGGATCAACAATATAAAGCACACTATGATTATTTTGCGGAACATAGTAGATCAGCTGCTAACAATCGTATTAGTACGCTTGTAATGTACTTAAATGATGTAGAAGAAGGCGGGGAAACGTACTTCCCGAAATTAAATCTTTCTGTACATCCTAGAAAGGGAATGGCAGTATACTTTGAGTATTTTTATCAAGATCAATCACTAAATGAGCTTACGTTACACGGAGGGGCACCTGTAACGAAAGGCGAGAAATGGATTGCAACGCAGTGGGTGAGAAGAGGTACTTATAAGTAAAAGCGAGTGTTACGTTTTGTTCTTCATAGTATAAGAACAAAACGTTTTTTTATTAAACAAAGTAGCATCTTTCGTTATAATAACAATTAATAAATGACGATTGAGAGGACAGAAAATGAAATCTATATACATAACCGGCTACATGGGAGCAGGGAAAACAACAATTGGAAAAGCGTTAAGTAAAGAACTTCAAATGGATGTTGTAGATACTGATCAAAAAATCGAAGAGAAGCAAGAGAAGGCAATTCGTGATATTTTTGCCGAAGAAGGCGAAACGGCTTTTCGGGAATATGAAAGCGAAATGTTACGTTCGCTACCAGTCCATAATGTCATTATTACAACTGGTGGGGGAATTATTGAACGAGCGGAAAATCGCAAGTGGATGAAAGAGAACGGAACTGTCGTGTATTTATATTGTGATCCGCATGTAATTGCAGAAAGGCTTCGTGAAGATACGACACGTCCATTATTTCAAAAGAAAGATATAGATGCATTTGTAACGAAATTTGAATTACGCCGAGCTTATTATGAAGAGGCTCATATTCATATCGATACGACAAATAAGTCTGTAAAGCAAATTATGAATGAATTAAAGGAAAAGATTAATGTATAAAAAAGTGGACATACTAATCAAGTAGAGGTGATGATAATATGTCTACTAATGATTATGTTCGCTTTGTGACGCAGCAGTTTGTGTCGTATATGGATGCTCCAAAAGAAGATCGAAAACAAAAGAAAGAACAACGCCGTGCTGAAAAAGAGCCATTTATGAATAAGTGGTTTGGTGTTATGCCGCTGAGTGCTGCTTTGTTTTATCGAAATGTAAAAAGTAAAAGAAAAAAATCAAGTTAAATTTTAGTCATATGTCTAGCAAAATAAAGATGCCCTAGTGTCGTAATACACTAGGGCATCTTTGTTTACTGCACGGATTCTTGTTCTTCCGTAACGGCATGTATTTTATTGTTCACCCATACGAACCCTATTCCGATACAAATAGAAATGCCCCAGCCGACAGCGGTCATAATCGCTCTCATTTCACCATAGCCATCTACACCAAAAACAGAGATGAAATAAATTTTTAAAAAGCTTTTTAATATAAATTGTAGCCCGAAAAATAACGTTAAATATTGCAGTGCTGGATAGATACGACTATCACGATAAAGCTCACGACTTTTATCACGGTCATGACCTTGAAGTGCGGCAATATCTGCTGCGAAATATAACATAAGTGGTTTTTTTATAAAAATTGTACATATGACGATAATACCGAGTACGATGTGATAATACGCATCGTTCCATAACATTCGTTCAGCTGACCCAGATAATAGATCTACCGTTGTATTAGAAATGAGTGTAATTAAAATAAAGAACCCTGTCACGTTAAACTGTTTTTCTTTTTTAAAGGTATACAGTGTATAAATAATCCCCGGAACAGAGGAAAGTAACATCGCGTAATAAGGATCGATATAAGGTTTTGCAAATTTCCAAATGAGGAATGGGATTACGAGATAAAAGACAAGATCTAATATAGCTTTTTTATTTTGATTCATACAAAGCCTCCTTAAGTCATACATATATTTTATAATATAATTTCTGAAAATTGTATAAGGTTTAATGGGAAAAGAAAAAATATATCAATTTTTGAGGGATTAGTAGATTGAAAAAAATTGCCCCTAGCGTAGTAAGTTTTTTTAGTATATAATAAAGGAAACGCTTTCATTTTTAGTTTGTTCACAAAATGGACGGAAAATCACATATTTACTATCGATATGTTGCTTTATAATGAAACTAATTAAATATACATGCATACAATATTGTGAAATAAATAACATAAATAATCTATATAAATGTAAACGTTATCAAAAGAGAGAGGTGGAGACAATGAGTAAATTTTTCTTCAATCATAATCCAGCAACAGTAGAGGATGGAAGGCTTGTTAAATATGCTGAAATTATTTATGGAGAAGGTGGCCGTTCTGTATTAGAAAATTTAATGGTGAAGGCATCTATCAGATTGCGTGATCGTTATCCGAATAAATCTGACGAGCAGATCTCGAACCTAGTAAATAAAGGCATCCATGATATGTTTCAAAAATATGTGAGCGAGTAAGAGTAGCCAATGGCTGCTCTTATTTTTTGTATAAGGATTGTAACTCTAGCTGAAAATAAACATGTATTTTGAAAAACGCAAAAAGGAGTGGGAAAGATGAGCAATGGAATTGGACGTTCGAAAGAAAATCTTCCAACTGATGCAAATCATGTGAGCGCAAAGGATCGTGCACAGCAGAAACGTATGGCACAGAAAAAACAGCAAGAGCGTAGTGGCGATAGCGAGTAGGGTAGAAAATAGCTCAAAAGAGGCTCCTTCTAAAGCAGAAGGAGCTTCTTCAAGATAGAAAATGATTCGCGGTAACATAAAAAAGGCCACCGTTAATAATTTGCACTGTAATACGTGGTTCATACTGTTCTTGCAGAGCTTGTTTTTCAATTTCATAGCTCTCAGGAAGTTCGTCACTTTCTTCATAAAAACGGTTTAAAAGGTCTAAATCATGATTCCAACGCACTCTTGCTTCTTTTGCCCACGTATGGTCATCTTCTGCAATTATATTTTTTAAAGCGTCTTCTATGCGTTGTAAACCACTTTGAGGTTTAATGATGGGCGAGAGCGTAAAACAAAAATCAGGTATTTTTGGTGTAAGTTTAATGTTTGTTAATGTTTCATGAAAGTTTGCCATCATTGTTCCAGAAATGAGATGAATGCCAATCGAGTGAAGGATGTCTTTTTTTCGATCACATTGATAGGAAACTTTTATATTAATACCGAGCCAAGGGTGGAGCGGTGTATGTGTTGCCCCATTATGTCTTACATCCTCATATAAACGTATGTAAGAGCCTAATTCTTTTGTCGTTTGGAAAATTTGATGTAGACGTGGTGAACCGTAGTGAATAAGCTCACCATCATTTTCTTCATTTTCTGGATTTGTAATAAGAGTAAGGCGCATCGGATTCGGTACGCCTCCTGTTTTCTCAAGATAGTGCCAATAAAAAGGGCGATTCATTAATAATTTATCCATCTCAATTGTTAACTGTACATCTAATAAATGAGGAGAACGTTCTAAAATTTCACAGTTATTCGCCTCAAAGAAATTGTATAAGTAATTATGAATTTCATGTTGCTGCATAGCCTTGCACCTCAGCTTCATTTCGTTTCGCAAAGTCGATAATAGATGTTAAGTTTTCCATCTTAATTCTAATTTCACCTTCGCTTTTTGATTGCGCGAAAATTTCTTGAATATGCGCGTCGATGTTTTTCATATTAATTCTCGTTAAAATTTCATCGAGTTCACCGATAACACGCTCGAATAAGTTGATTTTTTCATATAACAGTTTCAGAATATGTTCTTCAACAGTATGCTTTGTAGCTAAGTTATAAATATGAACATCATTCTTTTGACCGAGACGGTGAATACGTCCGATTCTTTGCTCAAGACGCATTGGATTCCATGGCAAATCATAATTGATCATATGGCTACAAAACTGTAAGTTAATGCCTTCTCCGCCAGCTTCCGTTGCAATTAACACTTGGGCACGATTTTGGAAAAGTTCCTTCATCCAATCTTTCTTCCCGCGTTTAAATCCGCCGCGGAATGGGACAGAAGAAATACCGTGTTGTTGTAAAAACCATTGTAAGTACATCTGTGATGCTCGGTATTCCGTGAAAATGACGACTTTATCGTCAATTTCTTTTATAAGCTCTAGAGCTTTAGTTGCTTTCGAGTTGAAAGGAATATGATTAATTTTGTCCATTAGCACATCGATATGTGGATCTTTTATATAATGTTCATTTTCTTTCTGTCTTTTTTCTACATGCTTTTTCAATGAATAGTAAACAGCCTCACGACTACTACACGCTTCCCGTTTTAAAGTTAACGATGAGAAAGCAGATGTGAAGGCGTCTTGTCCTCGCCAATTTTCGATATCATTATATAGAGCTTGTTCTTGTTCATTAAACTCAACAAAAATTGTACGTACATGTCTCTTCGGCCAATCGATACCGGTATTATGTCGTCTATTTCGCACCATTACTTTGTTAATGAGAGCTTTTAAGTCTTCATCTGATTCGGCTGAACGATTTTTGGAAGCGTAATATTCTTCAAAGTTGGATTGATTGCCTAGATGTCCTGGCTTTAATAAAGAAACAAGGTTAAAAATTTCATCAATCTTATTTTGAACAGGAGTAGCAGTTAGTAATAAACAAAACTTCTTTTTTAATCGTTGTGCAAATTCATAGTTTTTTGTTTTATTATTTTTCAGTTTATGTGCTTCATCGATAATAATAAGGTCATATTCTAAGTTCAACACGATATCGCGATGTGGTGAACGTTTCGCAGTATCAATTGATGATACGATTACGTCAGCTTGTTCCCACGAGTAGCTTTTCTTTTGTGCTACAGCGGGAATGAAAAACTTTGTATTCAGCTCGTATGCCCATTGTGATACGAGAGAAGCTGGGACAAGTATAAGTACCTTTTTCACAAGCCCGCGGACCATGTATTCTTTCAAAATAAGTCCAGCTTCGATTGTTTTTCCAAGACCTACTTCATCTGCTAGAATCGCTTTACCATTCATTTGTTCAATTACATTTTGAGCGACTTCTAATTGATGCGGAAGCGGTGTGAAATGGGATAAATGTTTCGGTGCTTGTAGTCCATCAAAAGTAGGAACAAGTAACGATTTTTCTGTTTCATAAGCTAAGTGATATAAATCCCAGTTTGTCCAAGGACCATCTTCATCAATTCTATTTAAAAAATTGTTTTGCCACGTCCGATCTACGGAAATATCGACATTCATTACGACTCTCCCACCTTTTATAAACTAAAGTAATTATTTTTTAATGTATGATGATTTGCCTTAAAAGAAGGCATAATTATCGTTATTAAAGGCTATATGATAGACAATAATAAAGTATTAAATCTCAAAAGCTGTATTTATTGTGTTTTAACATAAAAAATTCTAAATTATTTTTTATGCTAGAATATTGATGAAATATAGCGAATGATGTTAGGATAATGGTGTGAAATGTGTGGAATCTTTCGTATTTTATCCAAGAAAGTGATTTTTTATTTACGCTTTCATAAAAAAATATAATGAGATTCCGTATATCCTATCTTTTCAGAATGAAAATGTTTAGAAAAGGGAAGCAACTTTTATTGATTTGTCAAAGCATAAGGGGGAGAGAGCATGATTACATTACAACGTACACCGTTATTTGATGTATACGCGAAGTATGGTGGGAAAACAATCGACTTCGGTGGTTGGGAATTACCAGTTCAATTTTCAAGCATTAAAGAAGAACACGAAGCTGTACGTACAGCTGCAGGTTTGTTCGATGTGTCTCATATGGGAGAAGTTGAAGTAAAAGGTGTAGATAGTTTAGCATTTTTACAACGTGTTGTTACAAATGACGTATCTACCTTAAAGGTAGGGGGCGCACAATATACAGCTATGTGCTACGAAAATGGTGGTACAGTAGATGATTTATTAATCTACAAACGTGGTGAAGAAGACTATTTATTAGTAATCAATGCATCAAATATCGAGAAAGATTACGAATGGTTAGCAAGTCATGTAATTGGCGATGCGACAGTAGTCAATGTTTCTAGTGAAGTTGCACAGCTTGCAATTCAAGGACCAAAAGCAGAAGGCATTTTACAAAAAGTTGTGTCAGAAGATTTGAAAGAAATTAAGTTCTTTAAATTTAAAAACGATATTCTTGTAGATGGAATTCCAGCACTTGTATCTCGTACAGGTTATACAGGTGAAGATGGATTCGAAATTTACTGTAAGAGTGAAGATGCTGCAAAACTTTGGGAGAAACTTCTTGAAGTTGGAGCAGAAGAGGGCTTAAAAGCATGTGGTTTAGGTGCTCGTGATACACTTCGATTCGAAGCAACATTACCACTTTATGGACAAGAATTATCAAAAGATATTACACCGATTGAGGCTGGAATTGGCTTTGCGGTAAAAACAAATAAAGAAGCAGACTTTTTTGGAAAAGCAACGTTAAAAGAGCAAAAAGAAAACGGTGCGCCTCGTAAATTAGTCGGCATCGAAGTAATCGAACGTGGAATTCCTCGTACGCATTACCCTGTATTTATTGGTGAAGAAAAAATTGGAGAAGTAACGAGTGGTACACAATCTCCAACGTTAAAGAAAAGCATTGGTTTAGCACTAATTGATGTAAAATACGCAGCAGTTGATACAGAAGTAGAAATTGAAATTCGTAATAAACGCGTCAAAGCAGTAGTTGTTCCAACACCATTTTACAAACGTTCAAAGTAACGGGGAGAGGGGTAGATTTCATGTTGCATCGTTATCTTCCAATGACAGAAGAAGACAAAAAAGAAATGTTACAAACGATCGGCGTTCAAACGATCGATGAATTATTCTCTGATATTCCAGAGAGTGTTCGTTTTAAAGGGGATTTAAAAATTAAAGAAGCAAAATCAGAGCCAGAGCTTTTAAAAGAGCTATCTCAAATGGCTAGTAAAAATGCTAACTTAAAAGAATACGCTTCTTTCTTAGGAGCAGGCGTATACGATCATTATGCTCCAGTAATTGTAGATCATGTTATTTCTCGCTCAGAATTTTATACAGCTTACACACCATACCAACCGGAAATTTCACAAGGGGAATTACAAGCAATCTTTGAATTCCAAACAATGATTTGTGAATTAACAGGAATGGATGTAGCAAACTCTTCTATGTATGACGGGGGTACAGCTTTAGCTGAAGCGGCAATGTTAGCAGCTGGCCATACTCGCAAAAAGAAAATTCTTGTATCTAGCGCGGTTCATCCAGAATCAAGAGCAGTACTTGAAACGTATGCAAAAGGTCAAAATCTTGAAGTTGTTGAAATTAATCATAAAGATGGTGTAACAGATTTAGACGTATTACAAAGTGAAGTAGATGATACAGTTGCTTGTGTAATCGTTCAATATCCAAACTTCTTCGGACAAGTTGAAAAATTAGCTGATATTGAAAAAATCGTTCATCAACAAAAATCATTATTTATCGTTTCTTCAAATCCATTATCATTAGGCGCATTAACACCACCAGGGAAATTTGGTGCTGATATTGTAATCGGTGATGCACAACCATTCGGTATTCCAACGCAGTTTGGTGGACCGCACTGTGGTTATTTTGCAACAACGAAAGCATTTATGCGTAAAATTCCAGGACGTCTTGTTGGACAAACTGTAGATTCAGATGGTAAACGTGGATTTGTATTAACGTTACAAGCACGTGAACAGCATATTCGCCGTGATAAAGCGACGTCTAATATTTGTTCAAACCAAGCGTTAAATGCATTAGCAGCTTCTGTTGCAATGACGGCACTTGGCAAACAAGGTGTGAAAGAAATGGCACGTCAAAACATTTCTAAAGCACAGTATGCAAAACGTCAATTTGAGGCGAAAGGCTTCACAGTAACATTTGCTGGACCATTCTTCAATGAGTTTGTTGTAGATTGCAAACGTCCAGTGAAAGAAGTAAACGATGCATTATTACAAAAGAATATTATCGGTGGTTACGATCTAGGCCGTGATTATAAAGAGCATGAAAACCATATGCTTGTAGCAGTAACTGAGCTTCGTACAAAAGAGGAAATTGACACACTTGTAAACGAAATGGGGGCTATCCAATGAAGAATCAAGACCAAGCACTTATCTTTGAAGTGAGTAAAGAAGGACGCATAGGATATAGCTTACCCAAATTAGATGTAGAAGAAGTGAAACTAGAAGATGTGTTTGAGAGCGATTATATTCGAGTAGAAGATGCAGAGCTACCAGAAGTATCTGAACTTGATATTATGCGCCACTATACAGCACTTTCAAACCGTAACCACGGTGTTGATTCTGGATTCTATCCACTTGGATCTTGTACGATGAAATATAATCCGAAAATTAATGAGAGTGTAGCTCGTTTCGCAGGATTTGCAAATATTCATCCACTGCAAGATGAAAAGACAGTACAAGGTGCAATGGAATTAATGTATGACTTACAAGAGCATTTAATTGAAATTACAGGTATGGATACTGTTACTTTACAACCAGCAGCTGGTGCACACGGAGAATGGACAGGTTTAATGTTAATTCGTGCATACCATGAAGCGAAAGGTGACTTTAACCGTACGAAAGTAATTGTACCTGACTCTGCTCACGGAACGAACCCGGCATCTGCAACTGTAGCTGGTTTTGAAACAATTACAGTAAAATCAAATGAAAATGGCCTTGTTGACTTAGAAGACTTAAAACGTGTTGTAAACGAAGAAACAGCAGCACTTATGTTAACAAATCCTAATACATTAGGTCTATTCGAAGAAAATATTTTAGAAATGGCAGAAATCGTCCATAATGCAGGCGGTAAGTTATACTATGATGGTGCAAACTTAAATGCGGTATTAAGCCAAGCACGCCCAGGAGATATGGGATTTGACGTTGTGCATTTAAACCTTCATAAAACATTTACAGGTCCTCACGGCGGTGGTGGCCCAGGTTCTGGTCCAGTAGGTGTGAAAGCTGATTTAATTCCGTACTTACCAAAACCGATTTTAGAAAAAACGGAAAATGGTTATCACTTCAACTACGACCGTCCAGAAGCAATTGGTCGTGTGAAGCCATTCTATGGTAACTTCGGAATTAACGTTCGTGCATACACGTATATTCGCTCTATGGGTCCAGATGGCTTGCGTGCAGTAACTGAGTATGCTGTATTAAATGCGAACTATATGATGAGAAGATTAGCGCCATTCTACGATCTTCCATTCGATAGACATTGTAAGCATGAATTTGTATTATCAGGTCGTCGTCAAAAGAAACTTGGCGTACGTACATTAGATATTGCAAAACGTCTGCTTGATTTCGGTTACCATCCACCAACAATTTACTTCCCATTAAATGTGGAAGAATGTATTATGATTGAGCCGACAGAAACAGAATCAAAAGAAACATTAGATGGTTTCATTGATAAGATGATTCAAATCGCTAAAGAAGTAGAAGAAAATCCAGAAGTTGTACAAGAAGCACCGCATACGACAGTCATTAAACGTTTAGACGAAACGATGGCTGCACGTAAACCAGTTTTACGTTATGCAAAGCCAGCTCCTGTACAAGTTTGATTAGAATAACAAAAGAAGAACTCGCTGCGGCGGGTTCTTTTTTTGTATGGAGAATTTGTGCAGAAATAGTGAAGAAAATGTTAAAAAATTATATTTTTTGTTTCCTAATGGTGTAAAGGTGTAGTTTTATAGGTAGTTTTGTTGAAAAAGTCGGTTTGATAAAAGTATTTATTTTTGTTAGAATTTTATTGAAATTAAGAAGATGTGATGAGGCAAAGCTTACTCATTTTTATGTATATGTGAAAAAACGAACAAGACGGGGGTGAAAGTGTGGGATATCGATGTTATAGAATGGTATACCATTTAGAAAATGGAGAAACAATTAAAGATGTAAAAGAATTTTGCTATCGAGACCAAGGAAAAGTGTTAGAAAGAGTAGCAAATCGTGTAATGGATAATAGAGAAGTGACGGCGATTGATAAACAAGGAACAATCATTTCAATAGCATGTGAGGACATTGTAAAGGTGGAACTTGATTACATAACAGAAAGTTAACCTTGAGTCATATCGAATTATTCGATAAAATAAACTGTTGAATGGTGAAGTGAGAAGAGAGGAGTTTATCATGGGTAGTACAAGACACTTTTATATGTTTATCTTAGCGTTTGTTCTTGTTGTGGCATTAACGATTTATTTAATCGTTGACAGCAGCTGGTACAACACGGTTCATCCGGCATTCCTTCTGTTTATGTATATAGGAATTGCAGTAGTAAGTTTCGGAATGAGAGATGAGATGTTAGATCGCTTTGAAAAGTGATACATATACGAAAGACCAACAGGAAAATGTTGGTCTTTTTTTCTTGCCAAAAATAGGATGCTGTGTATATACTGTATATATAAGGTATATACAGTATATACACACACTGGAGGAAAACATGAATATTATTATTTCGAATTCTTCCCAAGACCCTATTTATGTGCAAATAAGAAAACAATTAAGCCAGCTTATTTTAAATGGTGGTTTAAAGGGTGGAGACCAATTACCGTCTATTCGTAGCTTAGCGAAGGAATTGCAAATTAGTGTAATTACAACGAAGCGTGCGTACGAGGAGCTTGAAAAAGAAGGATATATAGAAACTGTTGCTGGGAAGGGGACTTATGTTTCACGTAAAAATAATGAACTATTAAAAGAACAGCGGCTACGTCTATTGGAAAGTAAGGCTGAAGAAATCGTAAAAGAAAGTAAAGTGTTGCAGCTTTCACTTGAAGAATTGCAGCAGATGATTGCGTGTTTATATAAGGGGGAATAAGAGATGTTAGAGCTAAAAAATGTTTGTAAAAGTTATCAAGATTTTGCAGTGAACAATATAAGTTTTGCATTACCACGAGGATATATTATGGGGTTTGTCGGACCAAATGGTGCTGGGAAAAGTACAACGATCAAAATGATTATGAATTTAATTAGAAAAGATAGCGGCGATATAAAAATTTTTGGCAAAGACAATAAGAAAGCTGAAAAGGACATAAAACAAAATATTGGTTTTGTATATGATGAAAATCATTATTACGAAGATTTAACGTGTGAACAAATGAAACGTATTATTGCACCGTTATATAAAAAGTGGGACGAAAATCAATACCAATCGTATATGCAAAGATTGCAAGTTCCAAAGTATAAAAAAATTAAAGAGCTATCTAAAGGGATGAAAATGAAGTTTGCGATTGCCATCGCACTTTCACATCATGCAGAGTTTATCATTATGGATGAGCCGACAGCAGGATTAGATCCAGTTGTCCGAAGTGAATTACTTGATATGTTGCAAGAAATTGTAATGGAAGATGAAGTATCTGTATTATTCTCAACCCACATTACAACGGATTTAGAACGTATTGCAGATTATATTACGTTTATCAACGATGGAGAAATTATATTTACTGGTGAAAAAGATGAATTAATGGAGAACTACGTAATCGTAAAGGGAAGCAATGATTTATTAGATCGAGAAGGAAAAGAACTATTTGTTGGATTACGAAAAAATAAATTCGGTTTCGAAGGTTTAGCGAAGGATAAACAAGCAATTATCGATTGGTTTGGAAATGAGGTTGTACTAGAAAAGCCTACATTAGACGATATCATCGTTTACACTGCGAAAGGGAGAGGTGCTTATGCGTCAGCTAATCTATAAAGATTTGTTCTTTTTTCGGGTTATGTGGTTAGTGTATTTTATTATGCCCCTTGTTTTCTTTGGATTAGATCCAGATGGTGAATTGTTATTTCCGATGAGTTGCTTACTCATAACGATATCATCTTCTATGATACTAATAGCGATGGATGAAAAAAATAAAAGTGATGTTATTATAAATAGTTTACCTGTTGGACGAAAGGATATCATTATTGCTAAATATATTTCGGGTGTAATATTCATTGTAGGTGGCATGATTTCTACTATGCTAGTTGTTTTTCTTATAAGAGGTATCGCCGTCATTGGTGATATTGGAGTGTATCATCCAAATTTGTATATTGAAATTCCTTGGTATGTAGTAGTCAGAGGTGCTGTATATTCTTTAGTTTATATTACAGCATTATTCCCGAGTTATTATGGGACAAAATCAAAAGTAGTACGTGGAATATTTACAGGTGGAGCCGCTGGGATAGGTGTTATTATTGGAATGTTTATTGGTGACGGAGAAAGCGCTACGACATCATTTATTGATTGGATTGTGAATCCATTACATCTTGGTGTATTTATAGTTGGATTCATTACATTAGTTAGTATTTATATCGCTTCTATGTTTCTTACAATTAAAATTTACGGAGCACGTGATTTATAGAGAGGAGAATCTATATGCAACAATTGATTTTGAAGGAGTTTTTCTTACAGAAGAAGATGTTTCCTTTCTATTTTTTAATACCCATTTTATCTATTTTTAAGGATTCCGTCGAACCAATGGGGATTGCAATAGGATTATTTATAACATGTAGTACGATTATATATATTTCTTTTTATTATGAAGAGAAAAGTAAAGCGGAAAAAGTATTAGTGAGCTTGCCTATAACGAGAAAAGAGATAATTATAGCTAAATATATTTCAAGCACATTATTTATTATGGCTGGTTTGAGTGTAACTTTTATAGTCTTAATATTAGGAAATATTTTATTGGGCAGGGATATAGTCATGCCTGGATATGCAGTGTTTTCAGCAATAGTAGCAACTTTGATTTATTGTGTAGTAACGATACCTGTTAATTACATTGGGGGATATAAAGCTATTACTGCCTTGAATGTGATTATGTTTTTTCCTTTAATGGGTATGATTGGCCTTATGTGCAATATTTTTGGTGATAAAATAATTATGCTAAAAGTACTCCACTCTCAAGAGGCTACACTAGCAATGGGTCTTCTTGGTATCGGAGTATTAGTGAGTATATTCATATCAATGTTCCTCTCAATGAAAATGTTTCAGGAGGCAGAGTTATAGAAGGGACATTTGCATATTAGGAGGTGTAATACATGATCAAGCAACTAATTTTAAAAGATTTCATCATTCAATGGAAATTTTTAATTTGGTACATACTGTATCCTGTTTTCTTTTATATGGCCTTAACAGATACGGAAAATTTATTCATCATTATGTCAGTAATTATTACAATTGGGGCAACAGTAAAAACATTTGAAGCAGATAGTAAAAATGAGAGTGAAGTTATAGTAAATAGTTTACCAATATTGAGAAAACAAATTGTGTATGCGAAATATATAGTAGCAATTATTATTCTTTTTATAAGTGTAACGGTCGGTTGTTTCACGATGGGAATGAAGAGTGGGGTTAACTTATTTGAATTTATTGAAACGACAATAGTTGCTAGTATTAGCTTTATTTTAGTGTATTTAAGTTTGGTTTTACCGCTATCCTTTTGGCTAGGGTATAAGAAAACTATTTTTATTGCGATTTTTATACTAATAGCACCTATGGCTGTTTCTTCTATTTTCTTTGGAATCAACCTAGAACAAATTCAGCTATATAACAGCTTGTTATTCATTGGTTCAATATGCATGTTCATAGCATCTATCTTCGCTTCAGTAAAAATATATGAAAAAAGAGAATTTTAAAAGGTGCCTTAAAAAAGGCACCTTCTTCAATAACGACAATACGAGAGCAGTAGTTTATAAAAAGAAACGCTATTTGGTACATCTTTCGGAGTATGTAATATAAAGCTGAAAACGATGATGAGGATAAGAAATAGGAAAAATAAAAATAGGATTTGCTTATGTATAGAATTTTGCATATTATTCACTCCTTTTTTAGGTAGTATGTCCAAAAGAAAGGAGTGTATGAAAAATTTTAGGAGGGGAGAATGATGAACAAAAGAAAATGGTTATATAGAATAGGGGTACTTTTTGTTTCAATCGGTCTCATATTAGCAAGTTTTTATTCAGACATACCATCACCGTTTCCTAATTTGCATAAAGGAATTGGTATAAGTATTGTCATAGTTGGTCTTCTTTGTCTTATTGCATCTAACTTTTATAGAAAATCTGAATGAATACAAAAAAGGACAGTTACTCTTTTTCAGAAGTACTGTCCTTTTTAAATAACTTATTCCATAGCTTGGCGATACTCCATATAATGACGATTGCAATGGAGGCAATAATTGACCAAGCAATAGATGCAATTTCAAGTGCCATGCTAGGAAGGAAGGTAAGAATGGATACTACTTTATGAAACAACCATTCTATTATATGAAAACTTATTTGTAATAGAATGACGATACCAAGTGTGATCCATGCTAATATTTTCTTTCCACATGACATTCACCTCACGTTAGCTTAATAGTTTTAAGCCAACAGCGCCGCATAGAATGCAGCTTAAGAAAGCAAGACGACGCCAATCCGCTGATTCTCGGAAAATGAGAATGCCTAGAAGTGCACTTCCAGCAGTTCCGATTCCAGTCCAAATTGCGTAAGCAGTTCCCATCGGTAATGTGTTCATCGCAAGAGATAAGAAGAAGAAGCTTACGCCGAAGTTAGCGATTAAAATAACTTTTGGTGCCCAGCCTTTCTTTTCAGTGGCTACTTTCATAAAGAGTACACCAATAATTTCACAAATACCAGCTAGAATTAAAAATACCCAAGCCATTTTATGCGGCCTCCTTCGCTTCTTTTTCTTCTGTTACTCGTTTTAAACCAATTACTCCGAAGAAGATTAAACCGATTAATAAAACTTTTACGATAGAGAAAGGTTCTCCGAAGATGAAAATCTCTGTAAGAACAATTCCACCAGCTCCAATTCCTGTAAAGACTGCGTATACAGTGCCGACAGGTAAATCTTTATAAGCTCTAAATAATAAGACGAAACTAATTGTAATTAATAGAGCAACACCAGCCCATTCAAGTGGTGCCTCTGCTTTTTTTAGTCCAATCACCCAAAAGATTTCAATAATACCAGCGATGATTACATAAATCCATGCCATATGTCATTTCTCCTTCCTACCAGTCGTTAGGTAAAGGGCTTAAAAACGACGCATTGCAAAGGAGCAATCCGTCAGTTTGAAAGTCCGCGCCAAAATACTTTCCAAGAAGCGTCTAAACGTGTCTCAAAACGATTTAAACCTGCGTATAGTAGTTCAACCATAAGACCGTCGAGTAAGCATAGAAAAGCCTCTAAGGCGTCTTTTACTTCAATGTTATGCAGCTCATCTTGTTCGCTTGCTCTTTTAAATACAGGGAATAAAAGTTTTCCGACGTTTTCAATGTGTACATTTGCTTTATTAATAATTTGTTCGCGAAATGCATCAGGCGGAAAATAAGAAGTTCGTAACCAAAACATTGATTCTTCACTTTCACCAAAGCGTTTTGCATAGCCTTTTAATAATTTTAAAAGCAATTCTTCAGTAGACGAATTGGAAAAGCTTTCAATATCGCCTGTGAAGCTCTGCAAATCTTTTTGGAGAGCAGATTCTAAGCATATGAAATATAGCTCTTCTTTTCCTTTAAAGTGTGCGTAAATCGATGGTTTTTTAATCCCAACTTCTTGAGCAATATTTGCCAATGAAGTTCCTTCATAGCCGTAGCGTGCGAAATGAGAAAGTGCTACAGCTTTAATGCGGTTTGCTGTCATTTTCATCCCCTACCTACCGTTCGTTAGGTTCATTATATGAGATGAAAAATATAATGTCAATAGGTGAAGAGCTGAAAAAGAGCGTTATAGGTAACGCTCTTTTTAGACAGTCTCTCGCTCAATTAAATGGAATGAAAGTTCTTTTGCACTGCCGACAATTTGCTCGCTTTGGATCTGCTTATGGAATAAAGAAAAAGCATGTGAGCCCATTGCGAGACCGGGATGTTCAATTGTGGAAATTTCTAATGCCTTTGAAATTTCATGATTATCAAATCCGAGGATAGCAAGGTCTTCAGGTACTCGAATGCCATGTTTTCGAGCCTCTGTTAATAAACCAGCTGCAACTTGATCGTTCGCTGTAAAAATAGCAGTTGGACGATTTTTCATATTTAAAATACGATGGAGTATTTGTGCTCCGTCCTGCATTGTATAGCATTGGTGGAAAATCCATTCAGGATGCAACGTTTTCCCTTCGTTACGAAGGGTATCGGCGAACGCTTTTTCGCGCTCCATGGAATTTACACTTGTTTTTCTTGCTAAACAAATTCCGATTTTTTCATGGCCTTTACTTAGTAAATAGGCAGTACCGAGACGGAAACCTTCATAATGATCTACGTAGATGGATGAAATGAGGGGGTGCTTCATTTTTTCACATGAAATAATAGGGGCAAATTTTGCGAAAGGTTCGATTTGTTCCCAAGAGCTCGTTCGGGAGCAAATAATCATCCCATCAAATTGTTTCATTTTCATCATTTCAAGAACACGAATTTCTTCAAGGCTATCGTAATTTGTTTGGCATAAATTAATGTGATATCCAGCTAATAATGCTTCGTTACCGATTCCTTCAATAATGGTACTGAAGTAGGGGAGGTTAATGAAAGGAAGCATAACGCCAATTGTATATGTTTTCCCTCTTATTAAATGGACAGCATTTATATTTTTTGCGTAGTTTAATTCTTCAACAGCATCTAGAACACGCTTACGCTTTTCTTCTTTTACGTAAGGGTGATTATTCAGGACACGAGAAACAGTTGATATCGATACACCAGCAGTTTTAGCAATTTGTTTTATATTGGCCATATGTATCACCTCTTTCACTTATTATAAAGGGAAAATAATAAGAAAGAAAAAATCTTGACCTGAAAAGCTTTTCACAAACTATGGTATTAATAAGACTTCTTTTTATTCGCGTAACCTTTTCACTTGGGCGTAAGAATGATAGGGGGTCTTTTTTGTTTGCAAAAAGTGTTGTCAAAATGTGTGAGAATAACGTAGAAAGTTTTCAAAGGTGGAGTTTGATGACAAAGCGAATATGAAGAGCATATCAACGCTTCGTTCGTTAAGAGAGCGGTATGAAAGGGCGGAAACAAATTGAAAAAAAGAATCATTTGTTTCGTGTTTTCTAGTTTTGTACTTAGTTCGTGTTCGTTTCAGCAAACGATGCAAGAAGAAAAACACTTTGTGGGAACAACAGGAGGAGCTATGGATCGTGTTACGGATCCTATTCCGCTAAAGGAACTTCCAAAATATTTTCCGGTGAAGTTTAAAGTTCCAACGTTTTTACCGTACGACATTACAAGTGATGTGAAGGGTGAAGTAAGAACGCTTGGGAAAAAGAACGCTGTCTTAACGATTAAATATAAACAGAAGGAGCCAGGTAGAAATGAGTATATTGAGTTAAATGTCGCGAACTTTCCTTATAGTTTTCCGGATCTTATGGAAGAGAAGCGATTTCAAGAACAAATGAAACTGAATAATGGAACGTCTGCTTATTTTAAAAATAAAGATGATTATGAACGTGGTGACGAATTTGCTACGCTTATATGGAAAGAGAAAGGAATTGAATATCAGCTGCTGTATCGGAATGTAGAAGAGAACGATGAAAAGGTAATCAAGCAGAATTTATTATACATTGCGAATAAGATGAAATGAAAAAACTAGCTGATTTATTCAGCTAGTTTTTTGTATGTTATTATTTCTTTTTAATTTTGCCTGTCCAAGATTTAAATCCACCTTGTAATTGGTAGAAATCTTTGTAGCCTTGTTTTTTTAAGTATTGCGCTGCACGACCTGTACGGAATCCGCTTTGGCAATATAAGTAAACAGGTTGATCTTGACGAAGTTCTTTATGGCGAAGGCGAATTTGTGATAACGGAATGTTACGTGCACCTAAAATATGCCCTGCGTTATATTCGTCTGCTTCACGAATATCGATAAGCTGTGCTTTACGGTAGCCAGCGCGAAATTCTTCTTCTGTAAGAGTTTTAATTAATTTTTTCTGATAGAAGTACATCCATACAGTGTAGCCGATAAATGCTACGATTACGGCTAATAAAATAATCCAAGTTGTTGACACGATTCTATCGCTCCCTTTTTTCTTATCCTACTTTCAATATTATAATGCCCATATGTATTTATGCAACAGATTCATTTGCATATAAGAAGAAATTTCGTATTCTTTCACAAATTTTGTCGAATTTGGTAGACTAGAGAATGTGAAAAATAATTGGTTATATGAGGTGCAGGATGGGAAAAGAAAAATGGTGTTATATTAACTCTGGTCAATGTTCACCGGCATTTAATATGGCGTTAGATGAATGTTTGTTAAATTGGCAAAGTGAAAAGAAAATGCCACCAACAATTCGTTTTTATGAATGGGAAGTACCAACATTAACAGTTGGATATTTTCAACGTGTTGAGAAAGATATTAATATGGATGTAGTTAACGAAAAGAAATATGGATTCGTTCGTCGTCAAACAGGCGGCAGGGGTGTACTACATGACAAAGAGTTAACGTATAGTGTTATTGTGTCTGAAGATCATCCGAATATGCCGAAAACAGTTACAGAAGCATATCGTGTTATTTCGCAAGGCTTATTAGATGGTTTTAAGGCATTAGGGTTAGAAGCATATTATGCAGTTCCAAAAACAGAAGCAGATCGTGAAAATTTGAAAAATCCACGTTCAGGTGTATGTTTTGATGCACCATCTTGGTATGAAATTGTAGTGGAAGGAAGAAAAATTGCTGGTAGTGCTCAAACACGTCAAAAAGGTGTTATTTTACAGCATGGATCGATTCCATTAGAAATTGATTTAGATGAACTATATGATCTATTTTTATTCCCAAATGAACGTGTGAAGGAACGTATGAAGAGTATGTTCTCTTCTAAAGCAGTAGCAATTAATGAATTAACAGACCGTACATTTACGATAGAACAGTTAATTAAAGCGTTTGAAGTTGGTTTTGAAAAAGGATTGGATGTAGAACTTGTTCCATATGAATTAACAGAAGAACAGTTACATGAAGTTCAAACGTTAGCGAAAGAAAAGTATGAAAGTAATGAGTGGAATTATAAAAAATAAGAGATGGCAATTGCCACCTCTTATTTTTTTATAGTAAATTAAGTACTTTTTCTACTTTGATTCCTTTATCTTGTAAAGAACGAAGGCGACTTACAACGTCCATAATTTCTTTGTCAAATGTAACGCTAATACCTTGGCTTTGTAGTTCTTCTTTTAAGCTTTCAATAGAATCATCTATGTCGATGCCAAGCTCGTAATCTTGACAAACTTCAATTGTCTTTTTCACGAGTTTAACATAATTTTCTTGTAGTTTTGAATTTGTTTCAGTCAAAGCAGGCTGCTTCGGTTTTGCAGGAGCAACCGGTGCTGTCTCTTGCTTTGTAACTGGAGTAGGGACTGCTTTTTTTACAGGCGCTGGAGTAGCTAGTTCTACAGCTGCTTCTACGCTTACTGGCTTCGGTACCGGAGTAGGTTTAGGTGCCATAGCAGGTGTTTCCACACGCGTAACAGGCTTAGGAGCAGGTGTAATTGCTTTTGGAGCTTCTACAACTACTTCTTTTTTTGGTGCTGCTTCTACCTGTGTTTCTTCTTGCTCGGCAGCTTCTTTATTTTCTTTACTCCACATAACGCGTTCAATTTCTAGAGAAACATTGTTTTTGTTCATCGCTGTTAATGTAACTTTACCAACTTCAGCGTTTCCAGTGAAATCAACAATTTTATAAATAACACTCTTGTTCCAATCCACGTTTCCGCTCAAAAATAATTCTTCGTTACATTTCGGCGTTAAGCCCTCGATTTTAATTTCTGCGTTTACACCGTTTTCACTATATACCATAATTAGCGAAGCATTTACATCTTCGTCTGCTAACATTAGTTCACGTACCATTTTGCCGGTGCGTACTTGCGTTTTCTTCTTAACTGACATCTAATTTCTCCTCTCAAAAATTCAGTAATAATAAAAAAATCGTATAACGAAAAATAATTGCTCACGAAGATTTATGATACCGATAATAAAAGCATCACGTCAACAATTAACTTTAATTATTTTGCATTTTTCTTATTTTCTTTATGAAATTTTTCAATTTGTAAAATTAGACAGAAGAAAAAACAGCCTTTTGAAGGGCTGTTAAAAATTTGATTTTTTATATAGTAATTTATATAAAATAAAAAATAAGATAGCAATTAAAGCATTTTGCCAGAAATTTAGATGATAAATGAGATAAGGTTGCTTTTGGAAATAAATATTTAAGAATACAGCGGAACAAAATGGAGTAGCAAATGCGAATCCAAATAGAATTCTTCTTTTCCAATTCATTTTCTGATCAAAGGAGTAACGCTTTAATAAATATAAAAGAAATAGTATACCTAGTATAATTATTGAAACAGACAAAGTAGTTCCAAGGATGCTAAAAGGCGGACTTGATAATGTATTGTTTTTTTCAAATAGAAACATAAAAAATGAAATAATTGCATTTATGCCAAACTGTATAGCAAGAAGTAAGCTAATAGAAAATCCAATTAAAGAGGTTTTTTCTAACTTTGTTTGAGTTGGTAAAGCTGATATAAGTTCATCGCAATAAGATTGTAAATTATCTCCAAAGATGTCATAAGCGTTTTTATTTTCTCCTTGTGCTTTGATGAGGTGATCTAATATTTCTAGTAACAGTTCCTCCATTTGTTGCTCGGGTACGTTTGATATTCGAAGATATACTAACATATCACCATAAGCAGCCTCGTTTTCGGAAGTTAGAAGCTCACGTTTTTTATTATTCAATTCAATCATGTCTTGTGCATTCATCCCTATCACTCCCCCTGTAATAAGTTATTTACCGTAGTTGAAACCATTCCCCAGCTTTGTTTAAATTCTTCAAGCTGCTCTAATCCTTTATCGGTTACGTGATAATATTTTCGTTTTGGACCGAGTGAGGAGGCTTTTAATGTTCCTTCAATCAATTTTTCTTTTTGCATACGTAACAATAACGGATATATGCTTCCTTCGCTTACGAATGTAAATCCGTGTTTATTTAATTTTGTGCTCAGTTCATATCCGTACACTTCTTCTTGTGAAATGATGTATAGGATGCAACCTTCGAGCACACCTTTTAACATTTGGCTGTGCATGATTTCACCACCTTTTACTCAGGTAACTTGCGTTGCAAGGTAGCTGTTATCTAAATTATAACATTCAGTAACTTGCAACGCAAGTTACTGAAGTGGAAAACTTTAATGCGTGTTAATTTTTCAACGTTTCCCATACTAACGAGAGGGAGGGAAGCACATGAAACCATTTATGCCAAAACTCGTTTACTTTGAACCAAAGGCACTTGAATATCCACTTGGAAAAGAGCTTTATGAGAAGTTTACGAAGATGGGATTAGAAATTCGTGAAACGACATCACATAATCAAATTAGAAATTTGCCAGGAGAAAATGATTTGCAAAAGTATCGTAATGCAAAGGCTACGCTTGTCGTTGGAGTAAGGAAGACGCTAAAGTTTGATACGTCAAAACCGTCAGCTGAATATGCAATTCCGCTCGCAACAGGGTGTATGGGACATTGTCATTATTGTTATTTGCAAACAACACTTGGGAGTAAGCCTTACGTTCGTGTGTATGTCAATCTTGATGAAATATTTGAGAAGGCAAAGCAATATATGGATGAAAGGGCACCTGAAATAACAAGATTTGAAGCAGCGTGTACATCAGACATTGTTGGGATTGATCATTTAACACATGCATTAAAGCGGGCGATTGAATTCATTGGAGAAAGTGAATATGGGCGCTTACGTTTCGTCACGAAATATTCGCACGTTGATCATTTATTAGATGCAAAGCATAATGGGAAAACTCGTTTCAGGTTTAGTATAAATTCACGATATGTAATTAAAAATTTTGAACCAGGGACATCGCCATTTGAGGAGCGAATTGAGGCGGCACGTAAAGTAGCAGGTGCAGGTTATCCACTTGGTTTTATAGTCGCGCCACTTTATATGCATGAAGGATGGGAAGAAGGATATCGTGAACTATTTGAGCGACTGTACAATGCGCTGAAAGATATGACGATACCAAATTTAACGTTTGAATTAATTCAGCATCGTTTTACGAAACCAGCGAAAAAGGTTATTCAAGAGCGTTATCCAAATACGAAGCTTGAAATGGATGAAGAGAAGCGAAAGTATAAATGGGGACGATATGGAATTGGGAAATATGTATATAAAAAAGATGAAGCAGAAGTATTGGAGGAAACGATTCGAGGATATATTCATCACTTTTTTCCTGACGCAGAAATTCAATATTTTACATGAAAGGAACTTGTATTTGAATACAGGTTCTTTTCACTTTTGCAGATTTAGGCTCGTTTCCACCTTGTCACGTTATTCTTTCTGGTGTATCATTTTATTGATTGCTTCGTACGGAATAAGCAAAATGAAATTGGATGGAGGAAACCGATGCCTACCCCTAGTATGGAAGATTATATTGAACAAATTTATTTGTTGATTGATGAAAAGGGTTATGCCCGTGTATCTGATATTGCTGAAGCGCTTAGTGTACATCCATCCTCTGTAACAAAAATGGTACAAAAATTAGACAAAGACGAATATCTAATTTATGAAAAATATAGAGGGCTTGTATTAACATCAAAAGGTAAAAAAATCGGGGAACGTCTCGTATATCGACATGAATTGTTAGAACAGTTTATGCGCATTATCGGTGTGGATGAAAGCAAAATTTATAATGATGTAGAAGGAATTGAACATCATTTAAGTTGGGAATCAATTGACCGTATCGGTGATTTAGTACAATACTTTGAACAAGATGAGGTTCGAGTGGAAACACTTCGTGGTGTTCAAAAAGCAAATGAAGAGAAAAGTAATTAAGGGGAACGGATGGCGTTTCCTTTTTTATTTCAATTCGAAAAGGATGGGAGAATTATGAAAGCAATTATTTTTGATTTTGATGGATTAATTGTGGACACAGAAACGATATGGTTTCACTCTTTCAGAGATGCTGTTCGTGAATACGGCGGGGAACTACCTTTAGAGGAATTTGCGAAATGCATTGGAACAACAGATGAGGTACTTTATGCATATTTAAATGATCAATTAAAAGAGAAGTTTAACAAAAGTGTATTAAAAGAAAAAGTGGCAACTTTACATAAAGAGAAAATGAAAATACCAGAAGCTCGTGACGGGGTAAAAGAATATTTAGAAGAAGCGAAAGAAATGGGATTAAAAATCGCACTAGCTTCTAGTTCGTCTAGAGAATGGGTTATTCATTTTTTAGAAGAGCTACAGATTCGAGAATATTTTGAAGTAATTAAAACGAGAGAAGATGTTGAGAAGGTAAAACCAGATCCAGCTCTTTATCGAGTTGCAATAGAAGAATTAGGAATTAAGCCATCTGAAGCTGTTGTATTTGAAGATTCATTAAATGGATTGAGAGCAGCAGTTGCAGCGGGATTAACGTGCGTTGTTGTACCTAATGATGTGACACGGAATTTACCATTTAAAAATCATCATCTTCGAATTGAAAGTATGAGAGAGAAAAGTTTAAAAGAAGTGCTTCAAAGTATAAAAAAAGACCGTATTTCCTAAAAGGAAGCACGGTCTTTCTTTTTACTTTTTTTGCCTTCAATGACAGTTAAATGAGACTGTTTTCTTTTTCGTTTCAAAGTGGAAGAATTCCCTTTTTTACTTTTGTCATTAGAAGTATTTGACTTAAAGAAAGAATTGCCTAGGGGTGCTACATTTTGTTTCCCATGTTTGCGGTTCGATTGTTTTGCCGCACGCTTATATGAGCTTTGCGAATTTGCGGAACCACTGGAATTTGTAAACATCTTGTATAGCAAGTAAAAGATACCGACAACAAGTAACATGTACCCGATATTTCTTAATACACCCATGGGATTTGTAATAACAGATGAAACAAGGCCGAATATTGCCAATCCAATAATAAGCACAAATATAGCGAAAGTAAACGAACGACCGTTCATAAGGGACACCTCCTAAAAACGTATATTAAAATTAGTATATTAACGATGAGGAAAGGAGTTGAACACCATTTTTAAATAATTATTGTTTGTTCTCTAAACGTAATAATTCTTCAAACGATGCAATTGCTACTTCCACTTGGTCATCTGTTGGTTCTTTCGTTGTTAATAGTTGTAGCCATAACCCAGGATATCCAAGTACGCGTAATACGGGAATATCTCTTAATCGATTTGTAAATTGCAATACTTCAAAAGAAATACCAAGTACAACTGGAATTAATAAAATTCGGTTTATAACTCGTGCCCAAAGAGGATCTGTAGGGACTAGAAAATAAACGAACATTCCAATAATGACTGTAAATATAATAAAGCTACTGCCGCATCTATAATGGAGGCGAGTTTGCTTTTGAACGTATTCTACAGTCAGAGGAAGGTTATTCTCATAAGCATTGATTACCTTATGCTCTGCACCGTGATACTGAAATACCCGCTTAATAAGTGGGGTTAAAGAAATAAAGTATATATAGCTCAATAATAGCATGAGCTTAATGACACTTTCGACAATGATTTGCCCAGTATGAGATGGGAAAATCGGTCTCGTTAATTCAGCTAATAGTGCAGGAACTGCTGTGAAGATGACTTTACCGAATATGAAAGATAAAACGCCAACAGCTGCAACTCCTAATACCATCGTTAATTTTGATTGTTCTTCTTTTTTATTTGCAATTTGTTCATCATCTTCTGGGTGGACGTCAAATCGTTCTGAAGCGAAGTTTAAATGCTTTGCTCCATTCGCACTTGCATCCACAATAGCGGCAATACCTCGTAAAAATGGAATTTTTTTTAGGATAGATAATACTTTATTACGAACGCGTGGTAATCGATAAAATTCAATCGATTTATCTTTACGACGAACCGCTGTAACAGTATATTCTCTACCGCCAAACATAACTCCTTCTATGACCGCTTGCCCGCCATATATTTGTTTTGACTCTTCTGCCATGTTAACACCAACCTGTATTTGTTTCTCTCTTATGTAGAAAAAGAGGCAATTGTCATACTGGGTTCTGTCGTTTTGAAATAAGACAATCACCGAGTTTCCTTTATTTTATCGGCAAATACAAGTAGATGACAAGGGAAAATGTTATGAGAGTCGGACATTTCTTATTCTTTTTATAGACAAATTTCGCAGGATTTAAACATGCTTCAAAATAGTTTCGGGCATACTATTGAGCGGAGGTGTCGATGTGAGTCAAGAACAATTAGGAACAAGGAATTTTGTACAAATCGGTTTGTTTGGTGGAATCTTTTGGGGCGGGATATGGTATTTCCTTCATATATTTTCATTCACGGAGGCGGGACCGAATTATTTCCTTTTACCATTTGCGTTTGGAAGTTGGAAGGAAGGTGTATGGGGGAATGTGTCAGGAATAGTTTGTATGGGACTTCTTTCAATTTTGATTGCCTTTTTGTATAAAGCATTTTTTGCGAAGTTTGAAGGGATTATTGTGGGAATTATTTATGGATTATTTTGGTGGACATTACTGTTTTTGGGGATGGGTTTAATGGCTCCTGTTATTAAAAGTGCGCTCCATTTACCAAAAGAGACAATTGTAACGACAATATGTATTTTTATATTGTATGGTGTGTTTATAGCATATTCTGTTTCTTACGCAGTAAATAGCAATAAAGTAGAACAAGAAGGGCGAGAGAAGACGAACTATTCAAATAAGTAACTCCTATGTTAAAATATTGTATAGATATTTAATATTAAGGAGTTTTAAGAATATGAAAAAGTTACTCCTCGTAAACGGTCCTAACCTAAATCGCCTCGGTGTTCGTGAGGTAAATGTATATGGAAAGGGCACGCTAGCGACACTTGAAGCAGATATGAAGCAAGAAGCGGAAACAATGGGAGTGGAGTTAGAATGTTTCCAATCGAATCATGAAGGTGCCATTATCGACATTATTCATGAAGCGGAAGATATATATGAAGGGATCATTTTAAATCCGGGAGCATTTACGCATTATAGCTATGCGATTCGTGATGCCATTGCGAGCATTTCGATTCCTGTTATTGAAGTACATATTTCTAACATTCATCAGCGTGAATCGTTCCGTCACGAATCTGTGACGGCAGCTGTTTGTGCAGGACAAATTGTTGGATTTGGTTTTTATGGCTATAAGTTAGCGTTATTTGCATTAATGGAGAAATTGAGGGAGGCATAAAGTAATGGAGAAAATTGAAAGATTACGAAGTGCATTTGGTGAGGCTGGCATTGACGGTATTTTGTTAACAAATGAACATAGTCGTAGATATATGGCTAACTTCACAGGAACAGCAGGTGTAGTTCTTATTTCAAAAGATCGTGCGCAATTTATTACAGATTTCCGTTACGTCGAGCAGGCAAGTAAACAAGCGGTTGGATATGAGATTGTACAGCACGCAGGATTAATCATTGATGAAGTGGCAAAGCAAGTGAAAGAGCTTGGAATTCAAAAGCTTGGTTTTGAGCAAGATACTCTTACATATAGTTCTTATTCAGCGCATAAGGAAGCGATTGATGCTGAATTTATCCCAACTTCTGGACTTGTAGAAAAGTTACGCTTGATAAAGACTGATTCAGAGATTAAGATATTAAAGGAAGCTGCACAGATTGCAGATGCTGCCTTTGAGCATATTCTATCATTCATTCGCCCGGGAGTATCTGAAATTGAAGTGTCAAATGAACTTGAATTTTTCATGAGAAAACAAGGAGCAACATCTTCTTCGTTTGATATTATCGTTGCTTCAGGTCTTCGTTCGGCATTACCGCACGGCGTGGCATCTGAAAAAGTGATAGAAACAGGAGATTTCGTTACATTAGACTTCGGCGCTTATTACAAAGGATATTGCTCTGATATTACTCGTACGATTGCAGTCGGTGAACCATCTGATAAATTAAAAGAAATTTATAATATCGTTTTAGAAGCACAACTACGTGGTGTGAACGGTATTAAAGCTGGTTTAACAGGTCGCGAGGCTGATGCGCTAACGCGTGATTACATAACGGAAAAAGGATATGGTGAATACTTTGGACACTCTACTGGTCATGGAATAGGTCTTGAAATCCATGAAGCGCCAGGTTTAGCGTTCCGTTCTGATACAGTACTTGAACCCGGTATGGCTGTAACAGTAGAACCAGGTATTTATATTCCAGGTATTGGCGGCGTACGTATTGAAGATGATATCATTGTGACAAGTGAAGGTAATGAAGTAATTACGAAATCACCAAAAGAACTTATTATTTTGTAATACACAGGAGGATTTTTTTACATGATTTCAGTAAACGATTTTCGTACAGGTTTAACAATTTCAGTGGACAATGCCCTTTGGCAAGTACTTGATTTCCAACACGTAAAGCCAGGTAAAGGTGCTGCATTCGTTCGTTCTAAACTACGTAACATTCGCACAGGATCTGTTCAGGAGAAAACATTCCGTGCAGGTGAGAAAGTAGAAAAAGCACACATCGAAAACCGTCGTATGCAATACTTATACGCAAGTGGTGAGGCTCACGTATTTATGGATAACGGAACTTATGAGCAAATCGAGCTTGGTGAAAAACAAATCGAGCGCGAGCTTAAATTCCTAAAAGAAAACATGGAAGTAGCAATCATGACTTATCAAGGCGAAGTACTTGGTGTTGAACTTCCAAACACAGTTGAATTACAAGTTACAGAAACAGAGCCTGGTATTAAAGGTGATACTGCTTCTAACGTAACAAAACCAGCTACATTAGAAACTGGTCTTGTTGTACAGGTACCAATCTTCATTAACGAAGGCGAAATGCTTATCATCAACACTGGTGAAGGTAAATACGTTTCTCGTGCATAGTAGAAAAGCACTCGTGATAATTCACGAGTGCTTTTTTTATAGGAAATAGGGTAGATAGTAAATAGCTGTTATAATAAAACTGACTAAAACAAGTGAAAGAGTACCCATAATAGATGGAGTCAAAACAATTTGAAATGGTTTTATTTCGCCAGTCTCAACACCAGTTAATGTTTTACTTATTGCGTGATCTGTAATGTTATTTCTATGGTTACTCATAATAATTAACCACATAATTGCAAATATTGCTAAACTACCAAGGAAAAATGTCTCTATAAATGACCAACCGACCAATAAGGAAAAAAGATAAATAAGAGCTAATTCTACTACAACGGTTAAACTAATTTTCAATGTCTTCATATTTTTCCCCCTCATTCTGTAATCTCAACCAGTTTAAAAAATTTTCACGTGACACGACATGCAAAGAGCAAGTTGACTTTACTTCTTTCTCTAGTGCAGCGTATTCGTCTGGAAACTTGTTTTCCACATGCAATGAAATATAAGGTAGTTTTTCTTGTGCTTTTAACGAGCGGGTATTATTCGTTTTAGCACCAGCAAATACGTAGGAAAGTTGTAAGTCTAAAAAGGCGATTTTAAAGATTTCTTTTTTAGCAGCCTCGTTATAGCCTTTTCCCCAGTACGGATAGCCGAGCCAACTACCAATGTGAGATTGCTTCTTCTCATCATTAATATGTTTAAGTGTGGTGAGGCCAATTATTTCATTCTCTTCATTCACAATCATTCTCGATAAGGATTTCTTTTGATGTTCTTCTTCTATTGCGAAAAGAAGAAATGCTTTTGTGTCTTCGATGTTTTCTACCGTTATCCCTAATGCATTTTTTATATGTGGATCACTTGATAGCTCGAAAATCACATTTGTATAGCGTAAATCGAGTGGTAATAAAGTAACGTGCTGCATGGTTTATACCCCTTTTAAACTAAATGTACCATAATATACCATAAAATAATATGAATATTCAGATTCTAATTCGGGCTTTAGAGAAAAATTATGTTTTTACTTCTGAAATAGACAACCTCTGCATATGGTTGTACAAATATATTCTTTTTAAGAATACGAAGTTAGTAACTGTTACGGGAGAAGGTGGAAGAATGAAACAGTGGCTAGCGGCAATGGAAACATCCGTGCTTGTTATGGGAGCACTTCGATTATTTTCAGGTAGTGCGGAGATATTTGCTGCTTTGCTTATGCTTTATGTGAATGATGCGAAGAAAGCGTTGTTTATAAATGGTATGTTAGCGTTTGTTGGACCTACCGTATTAATTTTAACAATGACAATTGGGATAGCGAGTGTAGCAAGTGAAATTTCTTTCTTGAAGCTCTTTTTTCTAGCGCTTGGAATTTGCTGTATTTTTATCGCATTACTGAAATAGTAAGTCGAGTATAGTGGGGAGAAGCCGATGAAAGAGGTATTAGAAGTTTTACCAAAAACGATGAAGTACTTAATTGAAGAATGTAAGCAATACGATGCTTTAGAGGAAATTCGTGTTCGAATTGGAAGACCGCTAGAGTGTATTGCACACGGAAAGGTGTTTTTTTATGACTATATCACTACTGCAGAGGATGCTATTTACTTACTGAATAAGTTAAGTCAATTCTCAATTTATACGATGGAAGAGGAATTAAAACGTGGGTATGTGACACTTCGCGGGGGGCATAGAATCGGATTAGCGGGAAAAGTCATTACAGAAAAAAGCGCAGTGAAAATGATTCGTGATGTCTCTTCCTTTAATATTCGTATTGCTCGTCAAAAAATAGGGATTGCTGAACCGCTTTTGCCATATTTGTATGAAAAAAGATGGTTAAACACGATGGTAATTGGCCCTCCGCAAACGGGAAAAACGACACTTTTAAGAGATGTAGCTCGTTGCATGAGTCAAGGAGTAAGTGCTTCGGAAATTCCTTCTTGTAAAGTGGGGATCGTTGATGAACGGTCAGAAATTGCTGGCTGTGTGAAAGGGATCCCGCAATATGATTTTGGTACCCGAGTCGATGTGTTAGACGCGTGTCCAAAGGCAGAAGGAATGATGATGATGATTCGTTCTATGAGTCCTGATATTTTGATCGTAGATGAAATTGGCCGTAAAGAAGATAGTGAAGCAATTATGGAGGCAGTGCATGCAGGTGTTCAGCTTTTTATAAGTGCACACGGATTTTCCTATGAGGATGTTGTGAGACGTCCATCGCTAAAGGCAGTGCTAGAGCTTGGTATATTTGATAGGTTTGTGGAGTTGTCAAAAGCGAGGGGTCCAGGAACGGTCATGCAGGTGAAAGATAAATATGGAAAACCAGTGTTATCAAGTAGAAAGGCTGAGGGCGTATGGTGAAAATATTCGGTGCAGTGTTAATCGTTGCGGTCAGCACCTTTTTCGGGTTTTCATACGCTAAAAGATATAGTGAGAGGCCGAGGCAACTTAGATTATTAAAATCAGCACTTCAATCATTAGAAGCAGAAATTATGTATGGACACACACCTTTATCTGAGGCTGCCGAGCGATTAGTTAAACAAATGCCAAAGCCATTAAATTGGATATTTCAAAGTTTCGCCAGAAGACTACAAAGCGGGGAACAAACAGTAAGAGAAGCGTGGATAGATAGTTTGAAAGAGAACTGGAAGTTAACTGCATTTCAACAAACTGAGTATGAAATACTGCAGCAATTTGGTGAAACGCTCGGACAACATGATCGTGAATCACAACAAAAACATATTCGCTTATGTATTACACATTTGGAGAGAGAAGAAGGAGAAGCGAAAGCGCTACAACTGCAATACGAAAAAATGATTAAGAGCTTAGGGGTACTAGCAGGGCTACTTATTGTAATTTTACTGCTATAGGGGGGAGAAAGGCGATGTCCATTGATGTTGGATTAATATTTCAAATCGCCGGAATCGGCATTGTTTTAGCTTTCATTCATACTGTACTAAAAGAATTAAAGCGGGAGGATATTGCAAATTGGGTTATCCTTGTCGGTTTTGTCGTCATTTTATTTCATGTTGCATTTTTAATTAACACGCTATTTGACAAGATTAAAAGTGTCTTTCTCTTCCAGTAAAGGAGGCGGTTCGAATCGAAATTATACAAATTGTCGGATTAGGCCTCGTTGCTACGTTTTTAGCTGCTGTTTTGAATCAGCATAAATCTAGTATTACATCTTTATTTATTGTGTTCGTAGGTAGCGTGATGTTTCTTATTTTAATCGATCAAATTCATTCTATTTTACAAATGATTGAGAGAGTAGCAAGTGAAGCGAAAGTTAGTAACGTCTACGTGGAAACGTTACTAAAGATTATTGGAATTGCTTATATTGCTGAGTTTGGAGCCCAAATTACAAAAGATGCTGGTCAAGGTGCCATCGCTTCGAAAATTGAACTTGCTGGGAAAATCTTAATTCTCGTTATGGCGATTCCTATTTTGACGGTTGTAATTGAAACTATTCTCGGATTTTTACCGACGGGATAAGGGGGAGTGAATGTTGAGGAGGTTTGGAGCTAAGCTGCTATTTGCTTGCTTCCTTTTCTTTTCTTTACCGGTTGTTGTACAAGCTTCTCCTGTAGAAACAAACGTCGTTGATCAACAATTGGATAAGCTCGGAATTGAAGATGTGAAGCAATTTTGGGACGGGCTTGTTACAAAATATGGAGGCTATTTGCCAGAGAGTCAAAAAGGGAGCTTTATGGAGTTTGTAAAGGGAGAAAAAGAATTCTCTCTAAAAGAGTGGATGATAGGGTTATTAAAATATTTATTTCATGAGCTTGCTGCTAATGGAAAACTGCTTGGCACACTTATTATGCTCACAATCTTTAGTGCATTGTTGCAATCACTGCAATCCGCTTTTTCAAAAAGTAGCGTAAGTAAAATTGCTGATGCTGTTGTGTATATGGTACTTATTATTTTTGCTTTAAATAGTTTTTATGTCGTTATGACATATGCAAGAGAAACGATACAAACAATGGTAGATTTCATATTAGCGTTATTGCCAATTTTGCTGGCGCTTATAGCAACTGGGGGCGGGGTTGTATCTGTATCATTTTTTCATCCGGTTATCATTTTCTTAATGAATACGAGTGGGCTTCTTATGAATTATATCGTTCTACCACTTTTATTACTGGCAACGATATTAAGTATTGTAAGTACAATGAGTGATCAATATAAAGTGACGAAATTATCCAAGCTTCTGCAAAACGTTAGCGTAGGGATTATCGGTGTCTTTTTAACAATTTTTTTAGGAGTATTATCTGTACAAGGGACAGCAACAGCTGTTGCTGATGGAAT
This sequence comes from Bacillus sp. PSXD-155, assembly GCF_049310765.1. NCBI lineage: Bacteria > Bacillati > Bacillota > Bacilli > Caryophanales > Bacillaceae > Bacillus > Bacillus sp. PSXD-155. Next base: position 128,453 of record NZ_JBMOWC010000006.1, read on the forward strand.
AGCTGTGAAAACTGCTAAATTTGTAACAGGAAACTTCATTCCAGTAGTTGGAAGGATGTTTACAGAAGCGGCAGATACTGTTATTAGCGCATCAGGATTATTGAAAAACACAGTCGGAATTATTGGGCTCGTCATTTTATGCTTAATTGTTGCTTTTCCAGCGATTCAAATTTTCTGTATTGCATTTATTTATAAATTCGCAGCAGCAGTATTGCAACCGGTTGGCGGCGGAGCAATTATTCAATGTTTAGACATTATTGGACGAAGCATCATTTACGTATTTGCTTGCTTAGCTATCGTATCATTTATGTTCTTTTTAAGTATTACAATTATTATTGCTGCGGGGAATATTACACTTATGATGCGGTAGGAGGTGAAGAGTATGCAATTTGTTACAGAGTGGATCAGAAATATTATCGTTTTTTTGCTCTTAGCAACAATGCTTCATCTTATTCTTCCAAATTCGAATTTGCAAAAATACGTTAAATTCGTTGTAAGTCTTTTGTTAGTTGTATTAATTTTAACGCCCCTTTTTAAACTATTGCAGACAGATGTAAATGAAGTAATTGCAAATTTTAATGAAGAAAAGTACGTAGCAGAAGGATCTGTAAAAAATTCAATAGATTCGAAGAAAAAAGAAATACAAGCTCTAACACGTGCATATAGTTTAGAAGAGATGGCTACCAAAATGAAAAAAGAAGTAGGAAAAGAGTTTGAGAAAAAGTATGGTATGACTGTCTCTGAAATACAAATAGTCGCAGCAGAAAATACAGAAGAAGTAAAGTCAGCGAAAGATATTCAATCTGTTGTTGTGACGTTGAAAGAAAAAGAACGTAGTAAAAATGATGCAATCGAAACAGTAAAGCCAATTGAAATTAACACGAAAGAGCCGCCAAAAAAAGTGGAAGAAACGAATGTAGAAATGAAAGATTTCTTTTCAAGCAGGTGGCAACTAGAGGGTAAACAAATCCAAGTTCAAATGGAAGGGAGGACAGGTAGAGTAAATGGACAATAAAGATAAAAATTCGAAGTTCTCATTTTTTCGAAACTTATTGAATGGGGATCAAAAAGAAAGCAACGAGAAGGGTAAAAAGGTAACACCTAAGTTTTTACTTGTCCTACTCATACTTGGAATTTTGCTTATGTTTTCTAGTAGTCTCTTTTCAAGTAAAAAAGAAGAAGTACCTGTATTTAAAGAACAAAAAACTCAAAATCAAGAAAAAGACGTACCAACTTTCGGACAAAAAAGTAATGATAGTATGTCAAATGTAGAAAAATATGAAAAAGCGTATGAACAAGAATTAAAAACTGCTTTAGAAGAAATAGCAGGAGTAAAAGACGTAACGATTAAAGTGAATTTAGATTCATCTGAAGAAAAAATTTTAGAAAAAAATACAGTGAAACGCTCACAAACAACAGGTGAAACAGATAAAACAGGCGGTAAGAGAGAAGTAGAGGACGAGTCTCTTGATGAAAAGACTGTCATTATACGTGAAGGGGATAAAGAAACTCCTGTTGTTTTACGAACAGAGAAGCCGAAAGTACGTGGTGTTCTTGTCGTAGCAAAGGGAGTGGATAATATACAAGTTAAAGCAATGGTAAAAGAAGCTGTGATAAGGCTGCTAGATGTACCGGCCCATCGCGTTTCAGTTTCACCGAAAAATTGATAGGGAGGAAATAAAGTGTTAAAAAAACAAACAGTTTGGTTATTAACGATGTTAAGTTTAGTTGTTGTACTATCTGTGTATTACGTGACAACTCCTGACAAAATGAATACAGCATCGCCGGCAACAGGTGAAAAGATTGGACAAGAAAAACAAGGTACTGATAAAGCAGTAACAAACGAAGCGCCTAAAGAAACTCCGAAAAAAGAAAATACAAGCAAGGAAACAACAAATAAAGAAACAGACAAAAAAGAAAATGCAAAAAAAGAAACAAGTAAAAAAGAGGGCAATGTATCAGTTCAATCAAGTGATGAGAATTTCACAGCTTTACGTATGCAAATGGAAGATCAGCGTAGTGAACAAAAAGCAAAATTACAAGAAGTGATGAGTTCAACAAAAGCTTCAGCAACAGAAAAGAATAAAGCAAAAGAAAATTTTGATGCCATTACGACAATGGAAACGAAGCAAGAATTACTTGAGACAGTAATTAAATCTCAAGGAGGATATCCAGATGCTCTTGTAAGAGCTGATGGTACTGACATTAGAGTAACGGTTAAAGCGGCAAAACATTCACAGAAAGAAGCAAATAAAATTATTCAACTTGTAAGAAGTGAAGGCGGATCAAAAGATGTAGGTGTGAAATTTGATCCACCAGCGAAATAAGTGAAACTTTAATCCGCAGGGATTTCCCTGCGGATTATTATCTTTTACTAAGCAAAGGGTATGCAAATAGTAAAATAGAGTATGTAAGTAAATGTGTGAATAGAAAAAAGCTATCATTTTCGATAGCTTTTTTCTATTTCGTCTTTGTAGTTATTTTTACTATGTTCAACTCGGAATGGAGAAACACGTTGCGAGTAAAAGATTAATGGTTCATGGTACTGATGATTACTTTTTCCGGATTTGACGTGGATGCAAAGAACACATGCCCAAACGATTACAGCAGGTAAAAAGAGAATGAGCCATATCATATTTCCACACCTCGACACAATATATTTTCTACACTTTGAACATACTATTCTTATATGAAGGAATGATGAACGGCGTGTAAACAAAAAAATAATATTTGGTAAAAATATGTTATTGACTATAGGTGTAGTGAAGAGTGGAGAGGGAATGGCATGTTTGCTGTGTAACGTTTTGCTAAAGTAGTGAATGTTTTTTAAGAAGTGGTCTTGCCAATTTCATGTGAAACTTGGTATTATTACTAGGTATTAAATTTTTATTGGAATAATATTTTTACAGGAGTTTCGATTTATTATAAAGAAATATAAATTGGAATGTTTAAAAAATTTATCGTAAGATGGAAATAGTAAATATTTCTATTAGTTAATGAAATATATTTTCTAATAGAATACATCGTATTTTTACAGTCAATCTAGTTTTCGTGACGAGAATCTGTAAAAACGGGACAAACAAGAGTATGGGAGTGGATTTTACATGTTTAAAATTCAAGAAGTTCGTGAATTAATTAAATTAATTGATAGCTCTAATATTGATGAATTTGAATACAAAAAAGACGGTACAACAATCAAAATGAAAAAGCGTGGTAATGAAGTTGTTGCTGTGCAAGCACCTGCAGCAAAACAAGCTATGCAACCAGTAGCGCCTGTTGAAGTTGAAACGACAGTAGCAGCAGCGCAAGCAGAAGCGCCAAAACAAGAAGAGAAGAAAACTGTTCAAGATGAAAACCTACATAAGATCACCTCACCAATGGTAGGTACATTCTATTCTTCTTCTTCACCTGATACACCTCCATATGTAAGTGTTGGGGATAGAGTATCGAAAGATTCTATCGTATGTATTGTCGAGGCTATGAAGTTATTTAACGAAATTGATGCTGATGTAGAGGGCGAAATTGTTGAAATTCTTGTTAATAACGGACAGCTTGTTGAGTATGGACAACCGCTATTTCTTGTAAAAGCGTAATAAGGGAGTCTTTGTGATGATAAAAAAAGTATTAATAGCCAATCGTGGGGAAATTGCTGTACGAATTATTCGTGCTTGTAAAGAAATGGATATTGAAACAGTTGCAATTTATTCAGAAGCAGATAAAGAGTCACTTCACGTACAGATTGCAGACGAGGCGTATTGTGTAGGACCAACGATTTCGAAAGAAAGCTATTTAAATTTGACGAACATTATTAGCGTTGCGAAGTTAACAGGCTGCGATGCTATTCATCCGGGATACGGATTTTTAGCAGAGAATGCAGATTTCGCAGAGTTATGCCGTGAATGTAACTTGATTTTTATCGGTCCAAGTCCAGAAGCTATTTCAAAGATGGGCACAAAAGACGTTGCTCGTGATACAATGAAAGAAGCAGGGGTTCCGATTGTACCAGGTTCACAAGGGATTATTAAAAATACCGAAGAAGCGATCGAGCTTGCTAATCAAATTGGATATCCAGTTATTATTAAAGCGACTGCAGGTGGCGGCGGAAAAGGTATTCGTGTTGCACGCCATGAAGAAGAGCTTATAAAAGGAATTCAAATTACACAGCAAGAAGCTAGTACCGCTTTTGGGAACCCTGGTGTATACTTAGAAAAGTACGTTGAAGATTTCCGCCATGTTGAGATTCAAATAATGGCAGATACACACGGAAATGCCATTCATTTAGGAGAGCGTGATTGTACAATTCAGCGCCGTTTGCAAAAACTATTAGAAGAAAGTCCATCACCTGCACTTGATGAAGATATTCGCAAGCAGATGGGTGAAGCGGCAGTTAAAGCGGCGGTAGCGGTTGATTATACAGGTGCTGGTACGGTTGAGTTTATTTATGAATATAAAACGAAAACCTTTTATTTCATGGAGATGAATACGAGAATTCAGGTTGAGCATCCGGTTACTGAAATGGTAACGGGAATGGACTTAATTAAAGAACAAATTCTTGTTGCTTCAGGAGAAAAGTTATCGTTACAGCAAGAAGAAGTACAATTTAATGGTTGGGCAATTGAATGTCGAATTAATGCGGAAAACCCTGCCAAAAAATTTATGCCATCTCCAGGTAAAGTAGAAATGTACTTACCACCAGGAGGATTTGGTATTCGCGTCGATTCAGCTGTATATCCGGGATATTCAATCCCACCTTTCTATGATTCGATGGTTGCTAAATTAATTGTTCACGGAAAAACACGTGAAGAGGCAATTGCAAAAATGAAGCGCGCACTTAGTGAATTTGTCATTGAAGGCGTACATACAACAATCCCGTTCCATTTGCAATTGCTAGATCATCCTGATTTTGTAAAAGGTGAGTTTAATACGAAATTTTTGGAAGAGCATGAACTTGTGACGCAGTGATACATTAAAGGAGGTTTTTTTCATGGCTGAACATATGTTAGATATGGGTCAAGATACAACTCTTGGTAAAGTAGAAATTGCACCAGAAGTAATTGAAGTAATTGCAGGTATTGCAGCTGCTGAAGTAGAAGGTGTAGCGGCAATGCGCGGTAATTTTGCTACAGATGTTGTTGAGAAGTTAGGTAAGAAAAATCATGGTAAAGGTGTAAAGGTTGAATTAGCAAACGAAGATATTATCGTTGACCTTTATGTTGTAATGTATTTTGGTGTAGCAATTCCAGTTGTTGCACAAAAGATTCAAGACAATATTCGCCAAGCACTCTTTACGATGACAGGACTTGAGCCAAAAGAAGTGAATGTTCACATCGTTGGCGTAACATTCGAAACACAAAAAACAGAAATCGAACCAGTGTAAGAATGAAAAGGTGCCTAGTAACATAGGCATCTTTTTTATCGTTTCATTTCTTCACAAATTACAACCCTCTAATTATTATACTATTTCAAAAAATAAGAAATAAACAAGAAAATGTGTCGTTTTTCCAAAAAACGTACATTGTGATAAGATATGGAACTTGAAGTTAATCTTTTTATTATTTTTCAGCCTTGTAACCCGTGTGTGAAACGATAAATTGTGTTATTATCATTGTATTATAAGGTTGGAAAATCAATGAAAACTGTAAGAGTAAGTGAATTGACGGCTTATAAATTATAATAATATAACAAAGTATAAGGAAAGACTTGAAGCATAAAGGAGAGTTACAATGAAACGTAGGACGGCTAGAGAAAGAGCAATGCAAGCATTATACCAAATGGATATTACAGGTGAATTAGAACCGAAAGTAGCAGTGGAAAACACGCTAGATGAAGGCGAAGAAACAAATGAGTTTCTAGAGTCACTTGTAGTAGGTTTTGTAGAAAATAAAGAAGCAATCGATGAAGCGATTCGTCAAAACTTAAAAAAGTGGAAGCTTGAGCGTATTAGCATTGTTGATCGCAGTATTTTACGTGTAGCTGTGTATGAAATGAAATACATGGAAGAAATTCCACACAACGTAACAATTAACGAAGCAATTGAAATTGCCAAAACATTTGGGGATGAGGAATCTCGTCGTTTTATTAACGGCGTTTTATCTAATATAAAAGATACACTGTAAATTCTTTAAGGGGGAATCTTAAAATGGTAGCAGTAATCATCAAAGGAAATGAAGTTGCGGAGAAAAAACGAGCACAATTAACAGAAGAAGTTGTGAAGTTGAAAGAGCAAGGTATTGTACCAGGATTAGCAGTTATTTTAGTTGGAGAAGATCCAGCATCTCGTTCTTATGTGAAAGGAAAAGAAAAAGGCTGTGAACAAGTAGGGATTTACTCAGAGCTAATTGAACTTCCTGAAACAATTACTGAGGAACGTTTGCTTGCTGAAATCGATCGCTTAAATGGCGATGACCGTATTAATGGCATATTAGTGCAATTACCTTTACCAAAACATATTGAAGAAAAAGCTATCATTGAAAGAATTTCACCAGAAAAGGATGTAGACGGATTTCACCCAATCAGCGTGGGACGTATGATGACGGGACAAGATACATTCCTTCCATGTACACCGCATGGTATTGTAGAATTAGTAAAAGAAACAAATCTTGATATTTCTGGAAAACATGTAGTAGTAATTGGAAGAAGTAATATTGTCGGTAAACCAGTGGGGCAATTGTTTTTAAATGAAAATGCAACTGTCACATATTGTCATTCTAAGACGCAAAATATGAAAGAGTTATCGAAGTTAGCTGATATTTTAATCGTAGCTGTTGGACGACCTAAAATGATAACAGCGGATTATATTAAAGAAGGAGCGGTTGTAATTGACGTTGGTGTTAACCGTTTAGAAACAGGAAAACTTTGTGGTGATGTTGACTTTGACAACGTGTTAGATGTTGCGGGTTACATTACACCTGTGCCAAAGGGTGTTGGTCCAATGACAATCACAATGCTTCTTCATAATACTGTTGAATCTGCCAAACGTGCAGGTGTCGTTTGTAAATAATTTGAGTCGGCTATGAGGAGAGAGAAATGGAGAAGCAATATTTAACCGTTACAGCGTTAACACGCTATATAAAAACAAAAATAGAATATGATCCGCATTTGCAGTCTGTTTGGTTAAAAGGTGAAATTTCCAACTTTAAAAATCATAGCCGTGGCCACATGTATTTTACATTGAAAGATGAAAATGCAAGAATCGCAGCGGTTATGTTTGCGGGTCATAATCGTAATATTAAATTCAAACCTGAAAATGGGATGAAGGTACTCGTGAAGGGGAAAATCTCTGTTTACGAGGCGAGTGGTTCTTATCAAATTTATATTCAAGACATGCAGCCTGACGGAGTCGGAAATTTACATTTAGCGTACGAACAGTTAAAAGTTCGCTTAGAAGAAGAAGGACTTTTTTCTCAAGTTTATAAAAAAGCAATTCCTCCTTACGCTAAAACGATAGGTGTGATTACGTCGCCAACAGGAGCAGCGATTCGTGATATTATAACAACGATTAAACGTCGTTATCCAATTGGGAATGTTATTGTATTTCCGGTACTTGTACAAGGGGAGTCAGCGGCTCCCTCGATTGTACAAGCGATTCGTACAGCGAATGAAATGGGAGAGATAGATGTACTAATCGTTGGTCGTGGTGGAGGTTCTATTGAGGAATTATGGGCTTTCAATGAGGAAATGGTTGCAAGAGCAATCTTTAAGAGTGAAATTCCTATTATTTCGGCAGTAGGCCATGAAACGGATTTTACAATCGCAGATTTTGTTGCAGATTTACGCGCGCCAACACCGACTGCAGCAGCTGAGCTAGCAGCACCTAATATTATAGAGTTACAAGAAAAGGTATTACAAAGAACTCTGAGATTGCAAAGAGCAATGAAAGAGTTAGTACATAAAAAAGAAGAAAAACTACAAGTGTTGCAAAAATCGTATGCGTTCCGTTATCCAAGACAAGTATATGAGCAAAAGGAAGAGCAATTAGATAGAGCGCTAGAACAGCTTGTTTTAGCGAAAGAGCGCTATATTGATAAAAAGGTGAATCAGTTAAAGCAACTTTCATTTTATTTAGAGAAGCACCACCCATCTCAAAAAATTATTCAAACGAAGGTAGCTGTTGAAACGTTGCAAAAGCAATTACAACGTGAAATGCAAACGTTACTTCAAACGAAAGAATTTGCCTTTGTAAGAGCTGCTCAAAAACTTGAAGCGTTAAGTCCGCTTAAAGTAATGATGAGAGGGTACGGGCTTGTATATGATGAAGAGAAGCAAGTGTTAAAAAGTGTGAAAGATGTAAGCCTTGGAGATGCTGTTTCAGTTCAATTACAAGATGGAATACTAGATTGTAGCGTATCAGGCATAGAGGAGCGTGAATTGAATAATGGAAAATAAATTAAGCTTTGAAGAGGCAATTTCGCAACTTGAGCATCTTGTTTCTAAGCTAGAACAAGGTGACGTACCTTTAGAAGAAGCGATTTCTTATTTTAAAGAGGGTATGGAATTATCTAAGCTTTGTGATGAGAAGTTGAAGAATGTACAAGAACAAATGGCAGTTATTCTTGGGGAAGATGGAGAGCTTGAACCGTTTACTGCTTTAGGAGATGAAGCATAGTGACGATTGCTTTTGATACTTTTTTGAAGGAAAGTAAAACTTTCGTAGAAGAGAAACTTGTAAGCTATGCAAATGAATTACAATGTCCAAATGTACTTCGTGAAGCGATGGCATATTCTTTAGAAGCGGGTGGAAAACGTCTCCGCCCGTTACTTTTGTTTGCAACATTACAAGCGTTTGGGAAAGAAAGAAATCTTGGAGTAGGTGCAGCTTGTGCTCTTGAAATGATTCATACATATTCGTTAGTTCATGACGATTTACCTTGTATGGATGATGATGATTTAAGAAGAGGAAAGCCCACAAATCACAAAGTATTTGGTGAAGCGATGGCAGTTTTAGCAGGAGATGGCTTATTGACGTATGCTTTTCAAGTTATTATGGCATATGAGCAAAAAGAAATTTCTGCAGAAAAAAAAGTAAGACTTGTACTTGAACTTGCAAAAGCAGCAGGACCAGAAGGAATGGTTGGCGGACAAGTGGCAGATATGGAAGCTGAAGGGAAACGCCTTACGATTGATGAATTGGAGTACATCCATAAACATAAGACCGGAAAACTGCTTGAATTTGCTGTACTTGCGGGTGCGATACTTTCTGATGCGACAGAAGAGCAAGAAGAAAAGTTGCTTACGTTTGCTAAATATATCGGTCTAGCTTTCCAAATTCGAGACGATATTTTAGATGTCGAAGGCACCGAAGAAGAGATTGGAAAACCGATTGGTAGCGATCTTTCTAATGAAAAGAGCACATATACGACGTTGTTTACTGTAGATAGAGCAAAGGATATTTTAGAAGAAACAATTGCAGAAGCAAAAGGTGCAATTAGCTCCTTGCAATTACAAGATGAATATTTACTATCTATTTGCGATTTGATTGCAAAACGTAATAACTAATATAACAGCGTTTTCATTTGTTGAGTCATTCATCATTTTATGATATAAATGTAGGAAAAGGTTTTTCTTTTCTTGTTATTGGCAAAAATATATGTAGATTACATTGCCGTTATCACTTCGTGTTAGCGGCTATTTTTTTCATCGCCTAAAGAAATATGGTTTATAATAGGATTAAGGCGCAATAGACTGGTTAATAGCGGGACAAGACGAAAAATAGAAAAGAGAATTTCTTGTTTTGTGTAAATGTTTTTTATAATATTTGACATGTTGACAGATTATGAAATGAAAGTGAGTGATCCATGTGGATCTAACGCAAATTCAAAACCCTAGTTTTTTGAAAGATATGTCTATCAGTGAACTAGAGGGATTGAGTGAGGATATTCGTAAGTTTTTAATTGAAGAGCTCTCTCAAACAGGTGGACATATTGCACCTAATTTAGGTGTAGTAGAACTCACAATTGCTCTGCACAAATTATTTGATAGCCCGCAAGATAAATTTTTATGGGATGTAGGACATCAATCCTATGTACATAAAATTTTAACTGGACGCGCGAAAGAGTTTGGTACATTAAGGCAATATCAAGGTCTATGTGGTTTCCCGAAACGTTGCGAGAGTGAGCATGATGTATGGGAAACTGGTCATAGCTCGACTTCGTTATCGGCTGCAATGGGAATGGCTCTGGCACGTGATTTAAAGAAAACGAAAGAATATGTTATACCAATTATTGGAGATGGTGCTTTAACAGGTGGAATGGCCTTAGAGGCATTGAACCATATTGGACATGAAAAAACAGACATGATTGTTATTTTGAATGATAATGAAATGTCAATTGCACCAAACGTTGGTGCGCTTCATAATGTACTCGGTCGTTTACGTACCGCAGGAAAATATCACTGGGTAAAAGATGAATTAGAGTATATATTAAAGAAAATCCCAGCAGTTGGCGGGAAAGTGGCTGCGACAGCAGAGAAAATAAAAGATAGTCTTAAATATTTACTAGTATCTGGTGTCTTTTTCGAAGAGTTAGGCTTTACATATTTAGGTCCAGTCGATGGGCATGATTATGAAAAGTTATTCGAAACGTTGCAATATGCAAAGAAAACAAAAGGCCCAGTACTTGTTCACGTTATTACGAAAAAAGGAAAAGGTTATAAACCGGCTGAGAGTGACGTTATTGGAACTTGGCATGGAACAGGACCTTATAAAATTGAATCAGGTGACTTCGTTAAGCCAAAAGAAGTTGCACCAGCATGGAGTGCTGTCGTTAGTGAAACAGTACTTAAGCTAGCGAGAGCGGATGAGCGTATCGTAGCAATTACACCTGCAATGCCTGTTGGATCAAAACTTGAGAAATTCCAAAAAGAATTCCCAGATCGTATGATTGATGTAGGTATTGCAGAACAGCACGCTACAACAATGGCAGCAGGTATGGCAACGCAAGGAATGAAGCCATTCTTAGCAATTTATTCGACATTTTTACAAAGAGCATATGACCAAGTTGTTCATGATATATGCCGCCAAAATTTAAATGTTTTCATCGGAATAGATCGCTCGGGATTAGTAGGAGCAGATGGTGAAACGCATCAAGGCGTATTTGATATCTCATTCTTACGTCACTTGCCGAATATGGTGCTTATGATGCCGAAAGATGAAAATGAAGGGCAACATTTAGTTTATACGGCGATGCAATATGAAGATGGACCAATCGCATTGCGTTATGCTCGTGGTAATGGACTTGGCGTTCATATGGATGAAGAATTAAAGGCGATTCCAATCGGTACGTGGGAGACGTTAAAAGAGGGTACACAAGCAGCTATTTTAACGTTTGGTACGACAATACCAATGGCAATGGAAGCAGCTGAGCGTCTTGAAAAAGCTGGGGTTTCAGTGAAAGTAGTGAATGCTCGCTTTATTAAACCAATGGATGAAGCATATTTACATGATCTTCTAGGGAAGAATATACCGATTTTAACGATTGAAGAAGCTTGTTTAATCGGTGGTTTTGGAACAGGAGTAGTTGAATTTGCATCTGAAAATGGTTACCATAGTGCATTAGTTGAACGAATGGGTATTCCAGACCGCTTCATAGAGCACGGAAGTGTAACAAAATTATTAGAAGAAATTGGTTTAACGACAGATGCTGTTGTAGACCGTATTCATACAATGATTCCATCAAAACAAAAAAGGGCGTAACAAATGAGCGTAAAAAAAGAAAGAGTAGATGTACTATTAGTAGAGCGAGGACTTATAGAAACGCGTGAGAAAGCAAAGCGCGCCATTATGGCCGGACTCGTATATGCAAATGAGATGAGACTTGATAAGCCAGGAGAGAAAATCTCGCAAGATACTGAGATTACGGTGAAGGGACAAGTTATGCCGTATGTAAGTCGTGGTGGTTATAAACTTGAAAAGGCATTAGAGACATTTCATCTTGATTTACAAGATAAAGTTATGATAGATATTGGTTCATCAACTGGTGGCTTTACAGATTGCGCGCTTCAAAATGGAGCGAAATTATCTTATGCATTAGATGTAGGATACAATCAGCTAGCGTGGAAATTACGTCAAGATGAGCGTGTTGTTGTAATGGAACGAACAAACTTCCGTTACGTGACACCAGCAGACTTAGAACGTGGTTTACCTCAATTTGCAAGTATTGATGTTTCATTTATATCATTAAAGCTTATACTGCCAGTTTTAAAAACAATGCTTATGCCTAACGGAGATGTAGCAGCGTTAATTAAACCGCAGTTTGAAGCTGGAAGAGAGCAAGTTGGGAAAAAAGGTATCGTTCGTGATAGAAAAGTACATGAAGCTGTTGTAGAGATGATTGTCGAGTTTGCTTTAAAAGAGGGCTATGATGTGGAAGGTTTAACATTCTCACCAATTACGGGTGGGGATGGTAATATTGAATTTTTAATTCATCTGAAATGGCATGGTGAACGTGAGAATGGCGAAAATCATTCTCCGATTTCTATAGAGCAAGTTGTTACAGAAGCGCATGACGTTCTAAAACAAAAAGGGAAAGGGGAATAACATATGTTGTTCCTCTTTTTGCTGTAATTGTATAATGATTGTAAAAACAATTGTGTACAAGAAACGAATTATAAGTTAACATAAATAAGTGAAGTATACCAATGTTTAAACTATGGTAAGAGATAGTGTGAGGTGCAAATGTATGAATAAAGGTCAGCGCCATATTAAAATCAGGGAAATTATTGCAAACAAAGAAATTGAAACACAAGATGAATTAGTTGATATTTTACGTAATGAGGGATTTAATGTAACGCAAGCAACAGTATCGCGCGATATTAAAGAACTGCACTTAGTGAAGGTGCCATTACATGATGGGCGCTATAAATATAGCTTGCCAGCAGATCAACGATTTAACCCGTTACAAAAATTAAAACGAAATCTAGTGGATTCATTTGTAAAATTAGACACGGCAGGACATATGCTTGTGCTAAAAACATTGCCTGGTAACGCTCATTCACTTGGAGCACTTATTGATCATTTAGAGTGGGATGAGATCATCGGAACCATCTGTGGTGATGATACTTGCTTAATTATTTGCCGTACACCTGACGATACAGGTGTTGTCTCTGATCGTTTCTTAAATATGTTGTAACAAAAAATCTTGTTTGCTTTCCATCGTAAAGTGGGAAGTGAACAAGATATTTTTATTGGTCAAAAATATGATTTTTCAATTGTAATATAATATTTTGTTTGCATAAAGTTAGAAAATAGATGGATTGACCCGTAAAACAAATGTTTGGTACAATGAAGCGGGTTAGAAGAGTATATACATACAAATATATAGCATGATTATTTGAATGAAGAAATGAGAAAATCCTTTAGTAAGGGATTATTTTATAACGAGGTGAATGGGGCATTGTTATCGGAATTATCGATTAGAAACTTTGCTATTATTGAAGCATTAAATATTTCTTTTCAAAAAGGTTTAACGGTTTTAAGCGGTGAAACAGGGGCCGGAAAATCGATTATTATTGATGCGATTAGTTTACTTGTAGGTGGCCGTGGGTCAGCAGAATTTGTTCGATATGGAACAGAAAAGGCTGAGATTGAAGGGCTGTTTTATGTTGAAGATGATAAGCATCCATGTATTGAAAAGGCAGAAGAGTTAGATATAGAAATAGAAGATGGCATGATTATTTTAAAGCGTGATATTGCTGCGAACGGGAAGAGTGTATGTCGTGTAAATGGGAAGCTTGTTACACTTAGCATATTAAAAGAAATTGGGAAAACACTTGTTGATATTCATGGACAGCATGAAACGCAAGATTTAATGAATGAAGAACGACATCTGTTTATGCTTGATCACTTTGATGGGGATCGAATCGTTAAACAACTAGACATATATCAAAACGTATACGCTGACTATGAAAAATTAAAAAAACAATTGAAATCGTTAAGTGAAAATGAACAACAGATGGCACATCGCTTAGATTTAATTCAATTTCAGCATGAAGAAATTCGCAAAGCCGATTTAAAGATGGATGAAGAAAATGAATTAACTGAGGAACGATTGCAAATTTCTAATTTTGAAAAGATTTATAAAGCATTAGGTGATGCATATCGTTCATTGAGTGCTGACGGACAAGGATTAGATAATGTAAGAAGCGCAATGGGACAAATGGAAAGTATTACACATTTAGATGAAATGTATCAAGAGAATCATGATTCAATTGCAAATAGCTATTACTTATTAGAAGAGGTTGCATATCAACTGAGAGAAAAGCTCGATATGATGGAATATGATCCAAATCGTTTAGATGAAATCGAAACACGTTTGAATGAAATTCGTATGCTAAAGAGAAAATATGGAAATACTGTAGAAGAGATTTTAGCGTATGCAGATAAAATTGAACAAGAAATATTTACAATTGAAAATAAAGACGTTCATATTGAAACGACGAAGAAACAGTTGAAGGAATTAGAAAGTGTTATTCTGAAAGAAGCAACGTTGTTAAGTAATATGCGTCATGAGCTTGCAGAACACCTTACAAATGCAATTCATCAGGAATTAAAAGAATTATATATGGAAAAAACGAAATTTGAAGTGAGAATTATGAAGAGAGAAGGAAATGCAGAAGAACCCCTTGTGGAAGGTGCACCGGTAAGACTTACGGCAGATGGTTACGATCATGTGGAATTTTATATTTCGACGAACCCAGGAGAGCCGCTAAAACCACTTTCAAAGGTTGCTTCTGGCGGAGAGTTATCTCGTATCATTTTAGCTTTAAAAAGCATTTTTTCTAAGCATCAAGGGGTTGCATCTGTTATTTTTGATGAAGTGGATACGGGTGTAAGTGGCCGGGTCGCACAGGCTATTGCTGAAAAAATTTATCGAGTATCAGTAAACTCGCAAGTACTTTGTATTACGCACTTACCTCAAGTAGCTTCAATGGCAGATTCGCATTTATTTATTCGAAAACAAGTAGCGAATGATCGGACAATTACATCAGTTACTGTTTTAACTATGGAGGATAAAGTAACAGAAATAGCTCGAATGATTTCTGGTGTGGAAATCACAGATTTAACGACGGAGCATGCGAAAGAATTACTTACGCAAGCGCATCATTTTAAACAGACAGCAGAGGCTATCCAGTAATGGATAGCTTTTTTTCTCAAATGACGATTTCTTAATTCTTCCGGTTATAAATAAAGCATTGCAAGGAGAGATTAAAAAGTGAAGCCAAGAGGCTGAATGTGGGGTAGGAGCGAGGAGAGTGAACAAGTTGAAATTAGAAAAATTTCGAAAAATAATAGGTCTTTGTCTCCTTGTTTCTTTAGTTTTTATTGGATGTTTTAAACCGCTTCGAACGTTTATTTCATCACCGAAACAACTTGTTGTTTTTGAAGGACAACAATCAGAAATATCATCATTACCAGTTTTCAAAGCTTCATCCACAAATCGTCATGTATTTACAGTGAGTTCGAATGAACAAAAACAAGGACTTATGGTAAATTCTCATCAAAATGGTGAAGCTGATATGGTATTTCAGCTTGCGGGTTTTCCAGTGAAAAAAGTAAATGTGAAAGTGTTAAAAGATTTTAAAGTGATTCCAGGTGGACAATCAATTGGTGTGAAATTAAATACAAAAGGTGTACTTGTTGTAGGCCATCATTTAATTCAAACTGAAAAAGGTAAAATATCTCCTGGTGAAACAGCAGGTGTACAAATTGGAGATATGATTACTGAAATTAATGGTAAAACCATTGAAAGAATGAGTGATGTAGCACCGTTTATTCATAATAGTGGAGAAACAGGTGAACCGCTTAATCTTGTATTGCTAAGAGATGGAAAATATATTCGCACGAAGCTAACGCCGCAAAAAGACAATGGTGAAGCGTCTTATCGAATTGGCTTGTATATCCGTGATTCGGCAGCTGGAATTGGAACGATGACATTTGTTCATCCGGATTCTATGAAATACGGGGCGCTTGGTCATGTTATTTCTGATAATGATACAAAAAAGCCGATTCAAGTCGAAGATGGACAAATTATGCGCTCGACAGTTACATCAATTGAAAGAGGCAGTCATGGGAATCCAGGCGAGAAATTAGCAAGATTTTCACCAGATCGTGAAGTGATTGGCAATATTACAATTAATAGTCCATATGGTATTTTTGGAAAATTAAATACGAATATGAAAAACGGTATAATGGATAAAGCAATGCCTATCGCATTATCTCATCAAGTAAAAGAAGGACCGGCAAAAATATTAACAGTTATTGATCAAGATAAAGTAGAAGCGTTTGATATTGAAGTCGTTAGTACAGTGCAGCAAAAATTCCCAGCTACAAAGGGTATGGTAATAAAAGTAACAGATAAACGTCTATTAGCGAAAACGGGCGGTATCGTACAAGGAATGAGTGGAAGTCCAATTGTACAAAATGGAAAAGTAATTGGTGCTGTTACACATGTATTTGTAAATGATCCAACATCAGGATATGGTGTTCATATTGAATGGATGTTACATCAAGCTGGAATTAATATTTATGATCAAGAGAAAAAAGCGAGCTAATACATATTAGCTCGCTTTTTCTGTTGAAAAATTCGTTGAAATTTTGTAAAAGCTCCGCAAGAGGTGTTTTTTGTTGTAAAATAAAAGAAAAGGGTTGAACGTTTCGTTGTATTTCTATGATGGAATGTGTTGCGAAAGGGAATAAATGAGCGATAAACATATTTTTTTGTGATTTTATCGGAAAGTAAGAAACTTTAAAAGGGAATTTTCACACAATTGTCGAACAATTCATGTAGCCTAGAAGGATACACATGTCGGAGAATCGATTCGGTAAGGGAGGAAAAGCTGTGGAGAAAATTAAAGTATGTCTTGTGGATGATAATAAAGAACTAGTATCAATGTTAGAGAGCTATGTAGCTGCTCAAGATGATATGGAAGTAATCGGTACTGCTTATAATGGTCAAGAGTGTTTAAACTTATTAACAGATAAGCAACCTGATGTACTCGTTTTAGACATTATTATGCCACACTTAGATGGTTTAGCTGTATTGGAAAAAATGCGACATATTGAAAGGTTAAAACAGCCTAGCGTAATTATGTTGACAGCATTCGGGCAAGAAGATGTGACGAAAAAAGCAGTTGACTTAGGTGCCTCATATTTCATATTAAAACCATTTGATATGGAGAATTTAACGAGTCATATTCGTCAAGTGAGTGGTAAAGCAAATGCTATGATTAAACGTCCACTACCATCATTCCGATCAGCAACAACAGTAGATGGAAAACCGAAAAATTTAGATGCGAGTATTACGAGTATCATTCATGAAATTGGTGTACCCGCTCATATTAAAGGATATATGTATTTACGAGAAGCAATCTCCATGGTATACAACGATATCGAATTATTAGGATCGATTACGAAAGTATTGTATCCAGATATCGCAAAGAAATATAATACCACAGCAAGCCGTGTGGAGCGAGCAATTCGTCACGCGATTGAAGTAGCTTGGAGCCGTGGGAATATTGATTCTATTTCGTCCTTATTCGGTTATACAGTATCCATGTCAAAAGCAAAACCTACGAACTCTGAGTTTATCGCAATGGTTGCGGATAAGCTGAGACTTGAACATAAAGCTAGCTGAGAGTAAAGATAGTAAGGGTTTACTCTTTAGCTAAGTCGACAAATTCTTGAAATCTATACTTAATATCAATTTTAAAACCAATAAACTTTTCACTCAATGACCAATGAATTTTATGATTCGTTGGTCTTTTTATTTTGTTGAGAAAAAGAGATTATTTCATACCATGGAAAATAAAACCTATTTTTAGTAATATTACATATAAGTGAGTTTTTTATAAGGTAATTAAATAGGTATAGATAGGGAGAAGGGGAATGAAAAATAAAATTTTAACTTGGTTAGGAATAGTAGCAGCTATGGGAGTTCTCGCTGTAGCAGTTACATTTGGAATGTTAGAACTTGCCGATAATCCAGCAGATAAAGAGGTGAGTGCTCAAATAGACAAAAAAGAAGACCAAACGATAGTAGGTAGAGAGGTGGATGGAGTCTTTGTTGATGTGTATGTTACTGAAAATTCTACTGAAAGCGAAGTCATTATAGCGATGCATCACATGACTCATCAAAAAGTGGTGGCAGAACGAAAATCGGGCTCTATCCCAATGGTTCAAAATAATGCTAAAAAGTTAAAAGAAATCATAAATAAGAGTAGCTTTGCGAAGAAAAATGAGCTTTTAGCAATTGCTGATAGATGGGTGAAAAAAGATTTTAGTAAAATTGTAGAAGATCACAATTATTTCTCGGATGCTCAAGAAGATAGCGTTTGTAAAGCAACTAGAGCAATGGATGCGTTAGAAGAGCAACATTATATTTTAACTACATTCGGGGAGGAAAAGGCGAAAGAACTATACGAATCAGGGGATGCTCCGCACGTTCAATAAAAAATAATATAAAGGCTTTCTAGTTTTGTATTATCGTGTTTTAAGGATGCAATGGGGACTTATAAATAAATAGTCTGCTTTCTTTATGACTTGTAACAAAAAAGAAAAGATATGATTCATTATTAAATGATGAAGGAACGGCTAAATTGCACCGAAGTACATCTATTAAAGAATTTTAGTAGGGAAAGTATCCATGGTATAATGGAGGGCAATAAAAAGCCCTGCAAAACAGGACTGTATTACTCTTCGTCTTTATTTTGTTTTTCTAATTCAACTAGCTTTTGAATTAAAATGTGCTGCGGCATATGCATGAGTTGTTCAAGTGGAACACCTAGTGCTTTTGATAAGCGGACTGCAGTATCTGGAGAAATTTGTAATGGTCTCATAGAAGTACCTCCTTTTTCGTATAGTATAGCATAAGATTGGGGGAGTGAGGATGACTCTTATATTTGCACATCGTGGTGCGGCTGGAACGTACCCAGAAAATACAATGATTTCATTTGAAGCGGCTGAGTCTTTTAGAGCGGATGGAATTGAACTTGATGTTCAATTAACGAAAGATGGAAAAGTTGTCGTCATTCATGATGAAACGGTGGACCGGACAACAAATGGAAAAGGTGCGGTTCGGAATTATGTATATGAGGATTTATGCAAGTTAGATGCAAGTTATAAATTTGGTGATAAAGTAGGGTTTTGTAAAATACCACTTTTAGAAGAGGTATTAGAATGGCTTGAACGAACGAGTTTGCTACTTAATATTGAACTTAAAAATAATAAAATTCCATACAGAGGTTTAGAGGAAGAAGTTATAACGCTTGTACGGAAATTTAGTTTAGAGGATCGCGTTGTATTTTCTTCGTTTAATCACTACAGTATGAAACGGTGCCATATGATGGCTCCTGATATTCAAACAGCTATTTTATATCGCGAAGGTTTGCATAGTCCGTGGGCATACGCAAAAAAAATGGGAGCTACAGCAGTACATCCGAATTATCGTTATCTTCAAGATGCTATTGCCGAACTAACGATGGAAAGTGGTGTAGAGGTTCGCCCTTATACAATTAATGAAGAAACGCTTATGCGTAAATATTTTGATATGAATATATCGGCGATTATTACTGATTACCCTGAAACGGCAAGAACGTTGTTGCCAATAAAAAAATGAGACCGCGTGTAACGGTCTCATTTTTTTATTTATAAATAGTGGGGCCTTCCTATCTTCTAAAGCGAGCTTGTACTTTATTTCGTTTACGGTCTCGGTGCAAGACGAAGCCACCGAAGATATAAAACCCGAGCCCGAAGCAGAGAGCACCGATTAAAAATTGTAACCACAGTATAGAGATTGGTGGAAATAGAATCCCGAATACAGTATCTCTCATTAACTTTATACCAAACACAGCTAATGAAATAGGGATGAGTGCTAATAGTAGAGCAACGTAACGCTGCATACATAACTCTCCTTTTCAGATTATTTCGTATATTTTAATGATGTTATACGGAAAGGTGGTTTGTCAAGAGGGTGCTGAACGAGTAAGATAAGGGTGTGAAAAAATTTGCAGAGTTACTTCGAGAGGAAGTGTAATATATGAAACAAAAAGTATTAATTGTTGGTGCAGGTGAAGGCGGGAGCGCACTGCTGAATCTGTTACATAGTTCGAATATATTTCAAATTATAGGGATTATTGATATAAATCCGTTGGCAAAAGGATTACAAATTGCTAAGGAATATGGAATTGCAATTGGAGAAAGTGTAACTCCATTTCTTTCTATGCATATCGATGTAATATTTGATATGACAGGTGAAGATGATGTACATAAAGTTTTATTGGAAAAAAAGAAAAAAGACACTCTTCTTATACCAGGTGATATTGCAAAAATTGTTACAGGATTAGCGCATGAGAAGGAAGGGTTAATTGGGCGGTTAGAGGAACAAACGCAACAAGGAGAATTAATTTTAAATTCTACGCATGACGGCATGATCGTAATTGATCGAGAGGGACAAGTTCGTCTTTTTAATAAAAGTGCGGAGCGTATTATCGGATATAAAAAAGAAGAGGCGATAGGAAAATATATTTTAGAAGTCATTCCCACTAGTAAATTACTTCGCATTATACGTACGAAACAAATAGAAGTAAATTATGAACTAACATTAGAGAATGGAAAGAAAATTATTACAACGCGTATACCGATATTAAAAGAAGGCGGAGAGGTACAAGGGGCATTTGCAATTTTTAAAGATATAACAGAAGTTGTAGATTTAGCGGAAGAAGTTACAGACTTAAAAGAAATTCAAACACTATTAGAGGCAATTATCAACTCATCTGAAGAAGCGATTTCGGTTGTGGATGAAAAAGGAAGAGGTTTAGTCATTAACCCGGCATATACGAA
Organism: Bacillus sp. PSXD-155; assembly: GCF_049310765.1. Classification (NCBI taxonomy): domain Bacteria; kingdom Bacillati; phylum Bacillota; class Bacilli; order Caryophanales; family Bacillaceae; genus Bacillus; species Bacillus sp. PSXD-155. Next base: position 149,283 of record NZ_JBMOWC010000006.1, read on the forward strand.
ATTAACGGGTCTAACAGAAGAAGATATTATTGGGAAGCCTGCTACAACTGATATTGTAGAAGGCGAAAGTATGCATATGAAAGTACTTCGAACGCGTCGTGCGGTGCGCGGAATACATATGAAGATTGGGCAAAAAAAGCGCGATGTAATTGTAAACGTAGCGCCAGTTATTGTGGATGGAATATTGAAAGGAAGCGTTGGCGTTATCCGTGACGTGTCGGAAATTCAAAAGTTAACAAATGAATTGAATAGAGCAAGGCAAATTATTCGCACATTAGAAGCAAAATATTCATTTGATGATATTGTCGGAAATTCAGATGAAACAACGGCAGCTATCGAACAGGCGAAGCTAGGAGCGAATACACCAGCAACGGTACTGTTACGCGGTGAATCTGGGACTGGTAAAGAATTGTTTGCACATGCAATCCATAATGGAAGTAATCGAAAATACAATAAATTCGTCCGTGTAAACTGTGCGGCCATTTCGGAGACGTTGTTAGAAAGTGAATTATTTGGTTATGAGGAAGGGGCGTTTTCTGGAGCGAAAAGAGGCGGGAAACGTGGGTTCTTTGAGGAAGCGAATAACGGTAGTATTTTTTTAGATGAAATAGGGGAGTTATCTGCAAATACACAAGCGAAACTCCTTCGTGTATTGCAGGAAAAAGAAATTGTAAAAGTTGGTGGGACGAAAGCGATACCCATTAATGTTCGAGTAATTGCAGCGACACATGTGAATTTAGAAAAGGCTATTCTAGAAGGGAAGTTTAGGGAGGATTTATATTATCGATTAAATAAAATTCCAATTCAAATTCCATCTCTTCGTCAACGTAAAGGAGATATACCGAAAATTGCGGACAGGTTGATTCAAAAAATTAATCAAGATTATGGTCGTAATGTAGAAGGGCTCACTGATTCAGCTATTTTATATTTACAATCATACGAATGGCCAGGAAATGTGAGAGAACTTGAAAATATTTTAGGACGAGCGATTATTTTTATGAATTATAACGAGATCTATATTGATGTACAACATTTACCACCATTACATAATGAAGAGCAGGTGGAGTCAAAGCAATCTCATTTATTACCTGAATTAGAAGAAAAGCCACTTGAACATTTAGTAACAGAGTTTGAAGGGAATATTATTCATGAATATTTGGAGAGATTTGATGGGAATAAAACACAAACTGCAAAAGCGTTAGGAATTTCCGTTCGAAATTTATATTATAAGCTAGAAAAGTATGACCATGCAAAAAATAGCATGCAATAAATTGCGCACCGTGCAATTTATTGCATGGTATACAAAAAGTGACAAAATAAGACAGAATCTTTCGTTATTTTCCAAAGTATTGATTTTACTGCATTTTGAATGCGTTTTCATTATTGGTAAGACCACTTTTAAAAGTTGGCACGGTATTTGCTTTATAAATAGACGAGGGACGACGGAAAGGGTTGATTACAAAATATGAAGTTAGAATACTTAATTGATCAAGCAGCGGGAAAGCCTAAAAAAACTGTAGCTGTAGCAGTAGCTGAAGATCATGAAGTAATTGAAGCTGTAGCGAAAGCAATTAAATTACAGCTAGCTCAATTTCGTCTATATGGAAATCAAGAAAAAATAATGGGGATGCTACAAGAACATGGTTTACAAACTTCAGAACATGTTGAAGTGATTGCAGCAATGTCTAATGCAGAGGCTGCAGAACTTTCTGTTAAAGCTGTGAGAAATGGTGAGGCAGACGTGCTTATGAAGGGTAACATCCCAACAGCGAATATTTTGAAGGCTGTGTTAAACAAAGAGTGGGGCCTACGTAAAGGTAGCGTACTTTCACATGTAGCAGCATTTGAAGTTCCAAATTATGATCGTCTTATTTTCGTTACAGATGCAGCGATGAACATCGCACCTGATGTAACACAAAAAGCTGCTATTATACAAAATACTGTAGAAGTTGCCCGGGCAATAGGAATCGACTTGCCAAAAGTGGCACCAATTGCAGCAGTAGAAGTTGTGAATCCAGCGATGCAGGCGACAATTGATGCAGCGATGTTAACACAAATGAATCGCCGCGGACAAATTAAAGATTGTATCGTTGATGGACCACTTGCTTTAGATAATGCAGTATCACAAATTGCAGCAGAGCATAAAGGCATAGTAAGTGATGTAGCAGGTAAGGCAGATATTTTACTCGTCCCAACGATTGAAGCTGGAAATGTGCTATATAAATCACTCGTATACTTTGCGGATGCAAAAGTAGGAGCAATGATTGCTGGCGCAAAAGCACCGATTGTTTTAACATCTCGTGCTGATTCAGCAGAAACAAAAGTATATTCATTAGCATTGGCAGTTGCGACTGCTTCAAAATAAACCAAAAAGGGTAAAACATTAGGGGGAAACGACAATGACATTAGAAATCTTCGAATACTTAGAAAAATATGATTATGAGCAAGTGGTATTTTGTCAAGATAAAGAATCTGGTTTAAAAGCAATTATTGCAATTCATGATACAACACTTGGACCGGCTCTTGGAGGAACAAGAATGTGGACATATGATTCTGAAGAAGCGGCGATTGAAGATGCATTGCGTCTTGCAAAAGGGATGACATACAAAAACGCAGCAGCTGGTTTAAACTTAGGTGGTGCGAAAACAGTAATTATCGGTGATCCTCGTAAAGATAAGAGCGAAGCAATGTTCCGTGCACTAGGACGTTATATCCAAGGACTAAACGGACGATACATTACAGCTGAAGATGTTGGTACAACAGTAGATGATATGGATATTATCCACGAAGAAACTGACTTTGTAACAGGTATCTCACCATCATTCGGTTCTTCTGGTAACCCATCTCCAGTAACTGCATACGGTGTTTATCGTGGTATGAAAGCAGCTGCAAAAGAAGCTTTCGGTACTGACAATTTAGAAGGAAAAGTAATTGCTGTTCAAGGCGTTGGTAACGTAGCGTATCATCTATGCAAACATTTACACGCTGAAGGAGCAAAATTAATCGTTACAGATATTAATAAAGAAGCTGTACAACGTGCTGTAGAAGAATTCGGTGCATCAGCAGTTGAACCAAATGAAATTTACGGTGTGGAATGCGATATTTACGCACCATGTGCATTAGGCGCAACAGTTAATGATGAAACTATTCCACAACTTAAAGCAAAAGTAATCGCAGGTTCTGCAAATAACCAATTAAAAGAAGATCGTCACGGTGACATCATTCATGAAATGGGTATTGTATACGCACCAGATTATGTAATTAATGCAGGTGGCGTAATTAACGTAGCAGACGAATTATATGGATACAATAGAGAACGTGCACTAAAACGTGTTGAGTCTATTTATGACACGATTGCAAAAGTAATCGAAATTTCAAAACGCGATGGCATAGCAACTTATGTAGCGGCAGATCGTCTAGCTGAAGAGCGCATTGCAAGCTTGAAAAATTCTCGTAGCACTTACTTACGCAACGGTCACGATATTATTAGCCGTCGCTAATCATTCATATATAACTTTTACAAAAGGTGTGGTTACCTCTTATGAGGTTTCCGCTTCCTTTTGAATTTATTAGTGGAGGTAGCAACATTGTCTGTAAATCGAATTCTTGTTATTAACCCAGGTAGTACATCCACAAAAATTGGTGTTTTTGATAATGAAAGACCCGTTCTAGAAGAAACGATTCGTCATGACGTAGAACAGATTGGAAAATATAAGAGAATTATCGACCAATATGAGTTTCGAAAAGAAACGATTTTAGAAGTTCTACATTCTCATGGTATTAACATTTCAAAATTAAACGCTGTTTGTGGGCGTGGTGGATTACTTCGTCCAATCGAAGGCGGTACGTATACAGTAAACGATGCGATGTTAGAAGATTTGAAAAATGGCTTTAGCGGTCATCACGCTTCAAACCTTGGAGGCATTTTAGCATATGAAATTGCTTCTGGATTAAACATTCCTGCATTCATTGTGGATCCTGTCGTTGTAGATGAGATGGAGCCGGTTGCTCGTATAAGTGGTATTGCTGGTATGGAACGCAAAAGTATCTTCCATGCATTAAATCAAAAAGCAGTTGCTCGTAAAGTAGCTGAACAGTTAAATCACAAATACGAGGATTTAAATTTATTAGTTACACATATGGGTGGCGGTATTACAGTTGGTGCTCATAAAAAAGGAAGAGTAATCGATGTGAATAACGGTTTAAACGGAGAAGGACCATTTAGTCCAGAGCGCGCTGGTACAGTACCAGTAGGGCAACTAGTAGAAATGTGTTTCTCTGGTGAGTATTACCGTGATGAAATGATTAAAAAACTTGTCGGACAAGGTGGACTTGTAAGTTTAATCGGTACAAATGATGCGATTAAAGTAGAGCAAATGGTTGAAAAAGGTGATCCTGAAGCAACTCTTATTTATAAAGCAATGGCATATCAAGTTGCAAAAGAGATTGGCGGAGCTAGCGCTGTACTTCACGGGAAAATCGATGCAATCGTATTAACTGGTGGACTGGCATACAGTAAAATTCTTGTCGATGAAATAAAAGAGCGAGTGGACTGGATTGCAGATGTTATCGTACATCCAGGCGAAGATGAGTTAGAAGCGTTAGCAGAAGGAGCACTTCGTGTATTACGTGAAGAAGAAGCTCCAAAAGAATACGTTGTACGTGAAAAAGAAACGGTAGCTAGGGGTTGAGATAATGGCAAAAGAATATGATTTAGTCATCGTTGGCGGCGGTACTGGTGGATATGTTGCTGCAATTCGTGCATCACAATTAGGTTTAAAAACAGCACTAGTCGAAAAAGAAAATCTTGGTGGTACTTGTTTACACAAAGGATGTATTCCTAGTAAAGCTCTTTTACGTAGTGCGGAAGTATATGCAACTGCTAAAAAAAGCGAAGAGTTCGGAGTTATTGCAAGCAATGTAGAACTAAACTTTGCGAAAGTACAAGAGCGTAAAGAGAAGATTGTAACGCAGCTTCATAAAGGCGTTCAACATTTAATGAAACAAGGTAAAATTGATGTGTTTGAAGGTATTGGTCGTATTCTTGGCCCGTCTATTTTCTCTCCTATGCCAGGGACAATTTCAGTTGAACTTGCAAGTGGAGAAGAGAATGAAATGTTAATTCCAAAAAATGTACTTGTTGCAACAGGTTCTCGTCCAAATTCATTACCAGGTTTAGAATTAGATGGAGAATACGTAATGTCTTCGGATCATGCCCTAAAAATGGAAACGCTTCCTAGTTCGATTATTATCGTTGGTGGCGGTGTAATCGGTATTGAGTGGGCATCTATGCTTGCTGACTTCGGTGTAGAAGTTACAGTATTAGAGTATGCAAAAACGATATTACCACTAGAAGATCAAGACGTTTCAAAAGAAATGCAACGTCTATTCAAGAAAAAAGGTATTAAAGTGGTAACTGGTGCAAAAGTATTACCAGAAACATTGGTAAAAGATAATGGAGTAACAATCCAAGCTGAACACAACGGCGAAAATAAAGAATTTAAAGCAGAAAAAATGCTTGTATCTGTAGGAAGACAAGCGAATACGCAAAATATTGGCTTAGAGAACACAGATATCGTTGTGGAAAAAGGATACATTCAAACAAATGAGTTTTATCAAACGAAAGAATCGCATATTTACGCAATTGGAGATGTAATTGGTGGCCTGCAACTTGCTCACGTTGCTTCTCATGAAGGAATTGCTGCAGTAGAACATATTGCAGGGAAAGAAGTTACACCAATTGATTACTCTATGGTATCAAAATGCGTATATAGCAGTCCAGAAGTTGCTTCTGTTGGCTTAACAGAACAAGAAGCGAAAGAAAAAGGCTATAAGTTAAAAGTAGGTAAGTTCTCATTCCGCGCAATCGGAAAAGCACTTGTATACGGAGAATCAGATGGTTTCGTAAAACTTGTAGTTGATGAAGAGACAAATGACATTCTTGGTGTTCATATGATTGGACCACATGTAACAGATATGATTTCTGAAGCTGGTCTTGCAAGAGTACTTGATGCAACACCTTGGGAAGTAGCACATACAATTCATCCGCATCCATCATTATCTGAGGCGATTGGTGAAGCAGCACTTGCTGTAGATGGAAGAGCGTTACACGCATAAAAATGTGGATTTAGGAGGTTATGAAAAATGGCAGAAGTAAAAGAAAAGCGCCATGAAGAGCTTGGCTTAAGTGATGAGCAAGTATTAGAAATGTTCCGTACGATGTTACTTGCACGTAAAATCGACGAACGTATGTGGTTATTAAACCGCGCTGGTAAAATTCCATTCGTAATTTCTTGTCAAGGACAAGAGGCTGCACAAGTTGGAGCGGCGTTCGCTCTTGATAGAGAGAAAGATTATGCATTACCATACTATCGTGATATGGGTGTTGTACTAGCATTTGGTATGACAGCTAAAGAGCTTATGTTGTCTGCTTTCGCGAAAGCTGGAGATCCAAACTCTGGTGGTCGTCAAATGCCTGGTCACTTCGGTCAAAAGAAAAATCGTATTGTTACAGGTTCATCTCCAGTAACAACGCAAGTACCACATGCAGTTGGTATTGCACTAGCTGGAAAAATGGAGAAGAAAGATTTAGTAACGTTCGTTACATTTGGAGAAGGTTCTTCAAACCAAGGTGACTTCCATGAAGGGGCAAACTTTGCTGGTGTACACAAACTACCTGTTATTTTTATGTGTGAAAATAACAAATATGCAATCTCTATTCCGGTTGAAAAACAATTAGCATGTAAAAACGTATCAGATCGTGCAATTGGTTATGGTATGCCTGGATATACAATAGACGGAAACGATCCGCTTGCAGTATATAAAGCTGTAAAAGAAGCAGCAGATCGCGGTCGTCGTGGTGAAGGCCCAACTTTAATTGAAACAGTATCATATCGTTTAACAGCACATTCTAGTGACGATGATGATCGTGTTTATCGTGATAAAGAAGAAGTAGAAGAAGCAAAGAAAAAAGATTCAATTATAACATTCGCGGCTTATTTAAAAGAAGCTGGTGTGTTAACTGAGGAATCGGAAAAACAAATGTTAGACGAAATTATGCATATCGTAAATGAAGCAACAGAATATGCAGAAAATGCTCCGTATGCAGCACCTGAAGATGCATTGAAGCACGTATACGCAGAATAGGGGGGAACGTTTCATGGCTGTAATGTCTTATATTGATGCTATTACATTAGCAATGCGCGAAGAAATGGAACGCGATGAGAAAGTATTCGTTTTAGGAGAAGATGTTGGTAAAAAAGGTGGCGTGTTTAAAGCGACACACGGTTTGTATGATCAATTTGGTGAAGATCGTGCGCTTGATGCACCGCTTGCAGAATCTGCAATTGCTGGGGTAGCAATTGGTGCAGCAATGTATGGTATGCGTCCAATCGCTGAAATGCAGTTTGCTGATTTCATCATGCCAGCAGTAAACCAAATTGTTTCTGAGGCAGCAAAAATTCGTTATCGTTCTAATAATGATTGGACTTGTCCAGTTACAATCCGTGCACCATTTGGTGGGGGTGTTCACGGTGCATTGTATCATTCACAATCTGTAGAAGCGATGTTTGCAAACCAGCCAGGTTTAAAAATCGTTATCCCTTCTACACCATATGATGCAAAAGGCTTATTAAAAGCAGCCATTCGTGATGAAGATCCAGTATTATTCTTCGAACATAAACGTGCATATCGTTTAATTAAAGGTGAAGTGCCGGAGGATGACTACGTATTACCAATCGGAAAAGCAGATGTAAAACGTGAAGGTGATGATATTACAGTTATCACGTACGGATTATGTGTTCATTTTGCTCTTCAAGCAGCTGAAAAGTTAGCACAAGATGGCATCTCTGCACACATTCTTGATTTACGTACTGTATATCCATTAGATAAAGAAGCAATCATTGAAGCAGCTTCTAAAACAGGTAAAGTTCTTCTTGTAACAGAAGACAATAAAGAAGGAAGCATTATGAGTGAAGTGGCAGCAATTATTGCTGAAAACTGTCTATTTGATTTAGATGCGCCAATCGCACGTCTTGCAGGTCCAGACGTTCCAGCAATGCCATATGCACCAACAATGGAAAAATTCTTTATGGTAAATCCAGATAAAGTTGAAAAAGCAATGCGTGAACTTGCGGAATTTTAATCGGGGGGACTATACATGGCTGTAGAAAATATTACAATGCCTCAGCTCGGGGAGAGCGTTACAGAGGGCACAATTAGTAAATGGCTCGTTAATGTTGGCGATCACGTAAACAAGTATGATCCGCTTGCAGAAGTAATGACTGATAAAGTAAATGCTGAAGTACCATCTTCTTTCACTGGTATTGTGAAAGAGTTAATCGCTGGTGAAGGTGATACGTTAGCTGTAGGTGAAGTAGTTTGTGTGATTCAAGTAGAAGGCGCAGACGAAGTAGCAGCAACAGCTGTTGAGGAAAAAACGAAAGAAGAACCAAAGGCAGCAGCAATTACGCCTGGAAAAGCACCGAAAGTAAAACAACCAACTGATGGAAAACCACGTTTTTCACCAGCTGTGTTAAAACTTGCGGGTGAGCATAACGTTGATTTAGATCTAGTAGAGGGTACGGGAGCAAACGGCCGTATCACTCGTAAAGATATTTTAAAGCTAGTGGAATCTGGAAATATTCCGCAAGCAGGTGCGGCGAAGAAAGAGGAAGCTGTAGCGGCGGTAGTAGAAGCTCGCCCAGAAGCACCAAAAGCAGCACCAGTAGCGCAAAAAGTAGAAGCTGCGAAACCAGTTTCTGTACCTACAATGCCTGGAGATATCGAAATTCCAGTCACAGGTGTGCGTAAAGCAATCGCAGCAAACATGTTACGTAGTAAACATGAAGCACCACATGCTTGGATGATGATTGAAGTAGATGTGACAAACCTTGTGTCATACCGTAACTCAATCAAAGGTGACTTTAAGAAGCGTGAAGGCTTTAACTTAACGTTCTTTGCTTTCTTCGTAAAAGCAGTAGCACAAGCGTTAAAAGAGTATCCTCAAATCAATTCAATGTGGGCTGGCGATAAAATTGTTCAGAAGAAAGATATTAACCTTTCTATCGCTGTTGCAACAGAGGAAGAACTATTTGTACCAGTAATTAAGCAAGCGGACGAGAAAACAATTAAAGGTATCGCTCGTGAAATTACAGAACTTGCAGGAAAAGTACGTACGAAATCGTTAAAAGCAGACGAAATGCAAGGTGGAACATTTACAATTAATAACACAGGATCATTCGGTTCTGTTCAATCTATGGGTATTATTAATTACCCACAAGCGGCTATTTTACAAGTTGAATCAATTGTAAAGCGCCCAGTAATTATGGATAACGGTATGTTCGGTGCTCGTGACATGGTTAACTTATGTTTATCACTTGATCACCGAGTACTTGATGGTTTAATTTGTGGTAAGTTCTTAGGACGTGTTAAAGAAATTTTGGAAAACATGTCAGAAAATAATACATCTGTATATTAATAAAAAGCTCGCTTATGCGAGCTTTTTATTATCTTATTTCTTCATCTACATCCTACTATATGTATAAATACCTTTCCCAGTAATCTTACAATAAACGATTATGTATTAGGAATTTACGAAAATACATTGCTGATATATGGTATATGGATATAAAATAAGAAAAGAATAATTTTTTTGGCAAATCTTACTGATGAAACTGTAGTATAATATATTGTATTGTATGAAAAAGAGAGTTATTCTATATAAGTGTTTTATAGATAATGTGTAATCAGTCGTCAAAACATGAAGAATGTTGACTCCTGGTTTTTTATTTTTGCCGTAACAATGTTTCAGGAGGATGTCATGAAAAGAAGTACCGAGTTTCTAAAAAGTTTAGATGTAAAATTAATTTTAATTTTGTGTGCACTATGTGTGACGAGTATAGCTGCTATATATAGCAGTCAGCAAACGGGACAGTATGGAGCTGCAAACTTTGCTATGAAACAAGGTGTTAACTACATAATTGGGGTTGTATTGTTACTTCTTGTTGCAAGCATTGATTTAGATCAGTTACAAAAATTATCTTGGCCGCTTTATATTGCTGGGTTTGCTTCACTTATTCTTTTGAAAGTATTACCACCATCAGGTTTTACACCTGAAAAATTAGGTGCAAAAAGATGGTTTGTTTTTCCAGTATTTGGACAAATTCAGCCGTCTGAGTTTTTCAAAATTGCATTGCTACTTGTAGTAGCGAGTATAGCAGTAAAACATAATGCACAGTATATGGCAAGGACATTCCAAACAGATTTAAAGCTAGTAGGTAAAATTATGCTAGTGTCACTTCCACCTATGGCGGTTGTATATAGTCAACCTGATACAGGTATGGTGTTCTTATATGCTGCTGCTATTGCATGTATTTTATTTATGTCAGGTATTCAAAAGAAATTGATAGCATTATGTACAGTTATTCCGTTGACCATATTATCTGCTTTAATATTTATTTTCTTTAAGTATCAAGATTTTTTCTATAATAATTTAGTTACTTTACTAAAACCTCACCAACAGTCGCGTATTGTAGGTTGGTTAAATCCATTTGAAAATGCAGATCAAGGTTATCAAACGCAACAATCGATTTTAGCTGTAGGTAGTGGAGGAATGGAAGGTAAAGGGTTTGGGGGAGGAAGCGTCTATATCCCAGAGAAGCATACTGACTTTATTTTCGCTACAATTGCCGAAGAAGGTGGATTTATCGTAGCAGCGTTAGTTGTCTTCTTGTTCCTATTACTACTATATCGAACAATTATTATTGGTTATTCCGCTGATAATTTATTTGGTACATTATTATGCGCTGGATCGATCGGTATATTAACAGTTCAAATATTCCAAAACATCGGTATGATCGTTGGATTAATGCCTGTAAAAGGTATTGCATTACCTTTCTTATCGTATGGGGGAAGTTCCTTATTCTCGAATATGATTATGATGGGGCTCATACTATCGGTACGGAAAACTTATAAAAAATATATGTTTTCAGTTAAGTAAAAAAAGCTGGTTCGTTTTTAAACGAACCAGCTTTTTTTACATATATGCTCATAAACGTTGCAAACTAAAACAGGATAGCAGTTTGAGACGGGTAAGGAGTGCAAAGTGATGCATATGCATATTTTTGAAGGAGCACGGCATCTTTCTAATAGTGAATGGGTTATTCGGGCTATTATAGCATACATATTTTTAATATTAGTTGCGAAAGCAATGGGGCAAAGGTCTATCGCACAACTTCGTTTTTTAGATGTTGTATTAGTGTTATTGCTTGGTGGGAATATTTCTAACGCATTGTCTGATGAAAAAGTAGGGTTACTGGGCTCGATGATTACAACGTTCATACTCGTTGTACTTCATATTATAAGCTCAGTTTTAATGCTGAAATGGGATAGATGGAGACGCTTTTTAGAGCCAGCACCTATCATTCTTATACATAATGGTTCCATTGATTTTAGCAATTTGAAAAAGGCGAGAATTACCGTGGAATATTTGTTTTCGGAACTTCGCATGCGAAATGTGAGCGATATTCAAACGATTAAATTAGCATTATGGGAAGCGAACGGTGTCGTTTCTATATTTCGGTATCCAGAATATGAAGCAGTTTCGCGGCTTGATCTTAAAGTGGCGGGAAGAAAATCTCCAGTTTCTTTTGTATTAGTAAAGGATGGGAGGATTCAGAAAGATGTTCTTGCATTATTAGGAAAAACAGAAGCGTGGGCGAGAGAATTTCTAGAGGAGAGTACAGAAGTCGAATCCATTATGTTAGCTACAGTAGATGAATCACATAAAATAAATATTTTGTTAAAAAAATGAAAAATATACGCATTTTGTCGTTTCGTACATATGATACAATAGTGTGGACAACGAAAAAGGAGGCGATACGGTGGGATATGTAGAAGAATTACGAAAAATAGTTGGTCATCGCCCTTTAATTTTAGTTGGTGCTGTTGTACTCGTTATAAATGAAAATGGATATGTTTTATTGCAGCAGCGGACAGAGCCGTACGGAAAATGGGGGCTACCTGGCGGGCTAATGGAGCTTAGTGAATCACCAGAAGAAACAGCTTATCGTGAAGTATATGAAGAGACAGGAATAAAAGTGAAGAACTTGCGACTAATCAATGTATTTTCTGGAGCGAACTACTTTACAAAATTAGCAAACGGTGATGAATTTCAATCTGTAACAACCGCCTATTATACGGATGAATACGAAGGGGATTTTGTTATGAATAAAGAAGAAGCAGTTCAGCTTAAATTCTTTTCAGTAACAGAACTACCTGACTATATTGTAGGATCGCATAAAAAAATGATTGCTGAATATATGAAGATTATGGAAAAAAAGATATAATAATAGTGAAAGAAATACAAAAACACAGTTCTGGTTGGTAGTCCAGACGCATGATTTCATGTCAGTAACCTTCCCCTCCGGGATGTCCCGTATTTCTAATTTTTTAAAGGAGGGGCTGTCAATGGATTTGACAGTATATCACGATGGCCAATTTTTTGTTGGAATTATTACATGCAAAGAACAAGGGAAATTGTATGGAGCGAGGTATATTTTTGGAGCGGAACCGTCAGATGAAGAAGTGCTTATGTTTGTGAATGGTTCACTTTTAGAGCATTTTCAGCATTTTGCAAAATGTGGTGTAGAAGTTAAAGAAAAACAGCGTCCTAAAAACATAAAGCGTATCATACGACAAGCAGCAAAAGAAACAAATGTTAAACGTTTTACTAAGGCGCAAGAGGCGATTAGTTTATCTTATGAATTGCATAAACAAGAAAAGAAAGTGCAGTCTAAGGAGAAGCGAGAAGCTGAAAAAGAAAGAAGACGTTTAATTAAAGTACAAAAAGCAAAGCAAAAACATCGTGGTCATTAAAGAAAAGGTGTTAGAGCAATTGCTCTAACACCTTTTCTATACTTAAATACAAGTAAACTTACTTGTATTTCATAAACATTAACTGGTAAGATACAAATAGGTAGTTTTAGAGGAGGGAAAAGAGTGATTAATTTTAACTTTTTTATGAATGATGTTGTCCGCCAAGCGCGTGAAGAGATTGTCTCTGCTGGATATACAGAATTGACGACGCCAGAAGCGGTAGAAGAAGCGTTTAAAAGAAATGGAACAACACTTGTAATGGTAAACTCTGTATGTGGTTGTGCAGGTGGTATTGCTCGTCCTGCTGCTGCGCATTCCGTACATTATGATAAACGTCCTAACCACCTTGTAACGGTGTTTGCAGGTCAAGATAAAGAAGCGACAGCAAGAGCGCGTGAATATTTCGAAGGGTACCCACCTTCTTCTCCATCATTTGCTTTATTAAAAGATGGAAAAATTGTAACGATGGTAGAGCGTCATGAAATTGAAGGTCATGAACCGATGCAAGTTATTGCGAAACTACAATCATATTTTGAAGAGAATTGTGAAGAACTATAAAAAATAAGAGAAAAGGCGGCACATCCACAATCAAGTGGATGTGCCGCCTTTTTTATTTATTATTAAAATTTCAGAGATATGCATAGTTATGTTGTTTTATGCATCATTTTATACATAACAAATAGCGTTTATATTGTTTTATTATTTATTTTTATTTTATATATTGCATAAAAATAAAAGTGCTGATACAATACAAACATCGAATAAATATTCTATTAAACTTTTAAATATACATCATTAGGGGGAAGAAAGATGAAGAAGTTAGTATCAATATCGTTTGCACTTATTTTAATTGTAAGTATATTCAGCGCTTGTAGTAATGGGGAATCGAAAGAAACAAAAGGAAATAAGAAAGTACTCGTAATGGGGACTTCAGCAGATTATAAACCATATGAATACGTGGAAGCTTCAAAAAGTGATGAAATTATTGGTTTTGATGTTGATGTTGCTAAATATATCGGAAAAGAACTTGGGTATGAAGTGAAAGTGAAAGATATGGATTTTGGTGGTTTATTAGCATCTCTTAGTTCAGGAAAAGTTGATTTCGTAATGGCAGGCATGACGCCAACTGCAGAGCGTAAAAATAATGTTGATTTTACAGATATTTATTTTGTTGCGAAAAATATGGTTGTTTCTAAAAAGGATTCTAACATTAAATCTGTAGAGGATTTAAAAGGGAAAAAAGTAGGGGTACAAACAGGATCTATTCAAGAAGAGAAAGCGGCAGAATTTAAAAAACAAGTAGATTTCCAAGTTGAGGGACGTGACCGTATACCAGAAATCGTACAAGAAATTAAAGCTGGTCGTTTTGACGCTGCAATTATAGAAGACACAGTTGCTAAAAATTATTTAGAGAAAATGAAAGATTTACAAGGAATTGAAATTAAAGAAGCGCCAGAAGAAGTTGGAGCAGCAATTGCCCTTCCGAAAAACAGTGATAAAACAGCTGAATTTAATAAAGTAATTAAAAAAATGCAAGAAAATGGAGAAATGGATAAATTAGTGAAGAAATGGTTTGGCAGCGGAAAATAAGCTGCCTTTCACTTTTCTGTGAGGGGAATGAAAAGAATGAACTTAGATTTTTCGGCGATTACGCCTTCGATACCATATATACTAAAAGGTTTAGAAGTTACTTTGAAAATTGTAGCGGTATCAGCTTTAGCAGGATTTATTTTAGGAACGTTATTAGCACTTTGTAAAATTGCTAGAATACGAGCATTAAATATAGCAGCAGATTTTTATACATCAATTTTTCGTGGTACACCACTTGTATTGCAATTAATGATTATTTATTTCGGTGTCCCGCAAATAATTGGTTATGAAATACCAGCATTCTTAGCAGCTGTACTTGCATTTAGCTTGAATTCAGGTGCATACATGTCAGAAGTAATTCGTGCTGGTATTCAAGCAGTTGATAAAGGACAAACAGAAGCAGCAATGGCTTTAGGGATACCATACGGAAAAATGATGAGAAATATTATTTTCCCTCAAGCATTAAAAAATATATTACCAGCGCTTGTGAACGAATTTGCGACACTTACGAAAGAATCAGCTGTAGTAACAGTAATAGGCGCGACTGATTTAATGCGTCGTGCTTACATCGTAGGCGGTGAGACATTTAAATATCTTGAACCATTACTTTTTGTTGGACTGATTTATTATATGTTAGTCATTATTCTTACATTAGTCGGGAAGGCAATTGAAGGGAGAATGAAGAAAAGTGATTAAAATTGAAAACCTTCATAAATCATTTGGTAAAAACGAAGTATTAAAAGGAATTACAACAACGATTGAAAAAGGGGAAGTAGTTGCAATTATAGGACCTTCTGGATCAGGAAAATCAACATTTTTACGTTGTATGAATATGTTAGAAGCACCAACGGATGGTCACATTTGGATTGGAACGGAAGAAGTAACGAATCCGAAAACGAATGTTATGCATGTTCGTGAAAATGTCGGTATGGTATTTCAGCATTTTCACTTATTTCCTCATATGACTGTATTAGAAAATATTACGTATGCTCCTATCAATGTAAAAGGGGTAACGAAGCAAGAAGCTGAAAAGAAAGCTGAGAAACTTTTAGAAAAGGTTGGATTAGTAGATAAAAAAAATACGTATCCGAATCGTTTGTCGGGAGGACAAAAGCAACGTGTAGCAATTGCAAGAGCGTTAGCGATGGAACCGGAAGTTATGTTATTTGATGAACCGACATCGGCGCTAGATCCAGAGATGGTGAAAGAAGTGTTAGAAGTTATGAAATCGTTAGTTACGACAGGAATGACGATGGCTATCGTTACACATGAAATGGGCTTTGCAAAAGAAGTGGCAGATCGTGTTCTTTTCTTGGACGGAGGAAAGCTTGTAGAAGATAGTGCGCCAGAAGAATTTTTTGCAGCGCCGAAAAGTGAACGTGCGCAACAATTTTTACAAAAAATATTGTAATATGAAAAGGTTATGTGAATAATAAGTAGAAAAGGATGACATTGTGTCATCCTTTTTTTATACTAGCTGTAAATACGTTTATACATATAGGAGCAATGATATGTTCAAAATTGGATACCGTACAGTAAAAACAGCAATAGGGACAGGCGCGGCAGTTTTTATTGCTCAGTTATTAGGATTAGAATTTTATAGTTCAGCAGGTATTTTAGTTATTTTATGTGTACAAAATACGAAGCGCAAATCGCTTCAAGTGTCGTTACATCGTTTTCTAGCGTGTGTATTATCAATGGTATTCGCGTTTTGTATTTTTGAAACGATCGGCTATACACCACTTGCAATTAGCATATTGTTACTTACATTTATTCCGACTGCAGTAATGCTTAAAATTCAAGAAGGTATTGTCACGAGTTCAGTTATTGTTATGCATCTATATTCATTGAAGCAAATTACATGGCTTATAGTTGGAAATGAAATTGCTATATTAACAATAGGAATTAGCGTGGCGTTATTAGTAAATATGTATATGCCGAGTAGTGAAAATAAGCTAAAAGAGTATCAGGATAAAATAGAGAGTAATTTTAAAACGATTTTGTTTGAAATGGTTGTGTATTTACGAAATCGGGAAAGTAGTTGGAGTGGAGCAGAACTCATTGAAACCGAGAATATGTTAAATGAAGCAAGAGATTTATCGTTTAAAAAACTTGAGAATGCATTTATGCGAGAAGATGATTATTACTATCGTTATTTTAATATGCGTATGCAACAATTCGAAATTTTAGAGCGAATGATACCATTAGCAGCTTCTTTATCGTGGACGTATGAACAAGCTGACATGATTGCAGATGTTGTTGAAAACATTGGTAATGCTATTAGCCCTGAGAGTACAGGCGTTATTTCCTTAAGGCAGCTTCAAGAAATGAGGGAATTATTTAGAGACATGCCATTGCCAGCTACACGCGAAGAATTTGAGATACGTGCGAAACTTGTTCAACTTGTGTATGAAATGGAACAATATTTACTCATTAAAAGTCGCTTTAAGGGAAAGGATAATATAAAAGAACTTATATAGAAGGTAGGAATTATCTATGCCGTATCTTCTCTCTATCATATTATGTCTTTCTTTATCACCGATTTGGCCTCTTGGGGATAATCCACGTGCCGGAGATCCTTTTATTATTGTAAATAAAGCAACGAATAAATTAGCTTACATTGACGATGGAAAGATTCAAAAGGTTTTTCCAGTAGCGACAGGGAAAACGAATGAATTAACTCCAGAAGGAACTTTTGATGTTGTAATGAAAGCGAAGGATCCGTATTACATTGCGAAGGATATTCCAGGTGGATCGCCAAAAAATCCACTTGGATCAAGGTGGATTGGATTTAATGCAAGGGGAACTGATGGAAGTAAATATGGAATACATGGAACAAACCAACCGAGTTCAATTGGAAAGTATATTTCACAAGGATGTATAAGAATGAAGAAAAATGATGTGGAATATTTGTTTGATCGTATTCCAATTGGAACGAAAGTATGGATTGTGAAATCGAAAAAATCATTTCAGCAATTGGCAAAAGAAAAAGGAGCCGTTGCATATGAAGAAGCCAACGAAAAGGTTGGCTTTTTCTATTGTAATAAGTTGTCTTGACATGTGTACATAACCATGCGTTAATGAAAGTATAGAAAGATAAAATTAGATAAAGGGGTTGCTCATATGTACTTGAATCCAAAACTTTCGTATATGCAGTTTTTTATGGGATTTCTATTTGTTATTACATTCATATTGGCAACTTTTAATATATGTTCTTATCTTGTAGCGATTGTATGTATGGCATTACTTAATCTCACTTTTGTTATTGGGGCATTTCAGCAGAAACAATATACAAGTTTTGTAATAGCACTTGTAATGTCATTTTCCTTTAGTATTGTAGCGATTGTGTTTTATATAAAATAAACCATCTCGATGTCGAGATGGTTTATTTTGTCATGTGTAAAAAGTAAAAAAAGGACGAACACATCGCCCTTTTTACCAAAACATACTCGCGCCAGCAAGTAATGTTGTTACAAGCATAGAAATTAGCATCACATAAACCATAATTTTTTGAGCTTTTTTATGCATCGTTATACCTCCTTGCAAATCAGTACAATTTCATTGTAACGAGAAATGAAATTATGGACAAGGGGAGAGTAAGGACAAAATTCGGGAAAGGGTTGCAAAATATAACAGGAAATTTGAGTGTGTGTAGAGAATATAGTAAAAGGGTATATTGTTAATTTTTAGTTGGGCAAGCTGAAGAATGGAGATACGATGATGAAAATATACGAAACAGATCGTTTATACTTAAGGGAAATTGATGAGTCGTATGCTGAAACAGTTCTTCAATATTACGACAGAAATCGTGAATTTTTAAAAGCTTGGGAAGAGTATAGACCGGATGATTTTTTTACGCTAGATTATCAAAAGAAAAAGTTGCAAAAGGATAGAAAAGAGTTCGAAGAAGGGAAAATCATCAGACTATGGATTTTTAAAAAGGGTGATGATACGAAAATAATTGGGTGTATTTCATTTAATTTAATCGTTCGTGGCATTTATCAATCTTGTGTACTCAGTTATAAATTAGATAAAGCAGAGTTAAACAAAGGGTATACGACAGAAGCGCTTAGAAAAGCAATTCAAGTTGCTTTTGGGGAATTTCAGTTACATCGTATAGAAGCTCCGATTATGCCTCGTAATTTAGCATCTATACAAGTAGTGACGAAGATAGGTTTTCAATATGAAGGCGTGTCTAGGAAGATGTTAATGGTAAATGGCGTGTGGGAGGATCATATGCGCTGGGTATTGTTAAATGAGTAATAGAAAGCAGATGGTTATCTAGACATGTAAACCATCTGTTTTTTGTCTTGTATTTCGAAACTTTTGCGAAATTCTGTTATAATTAATAGTGTTACATACATAATGGTAGTGCAGGAGGCGCAGTCTTATGATTAATCAAGAACGTTTAGTAAATGAATTTATGGAATTAGTACAAGTAGATTCTGAAACGAAATTTGAAGCAGAAATCTGCAAAGTATTAACGAAGAAATTTACAGATTTAGGTGTAGAAGTATTTGAAGATGACACAATGGCTGTAACGGGTCATGGTGCAGGTAACTTAATTTGTACTTTACCAGCAACAAAAGATGGTGTTGATACAATTTACTTTACTTCTCATATGGATACAGTAGTTCCTGGTAATGGAATTAAGCCTTCTATTAAAGATGGATATATCGTATCAGATGGTACAACAATTTTAGGTGCGGATGATAAAGCTGGATTAGCATCAATGTTCGAAGCTATCCGTGTTTTAAAAGAGAAAAATATCCCTCACGGTAAAATTGAATTTATTATTACAGTCGGAGAAGAATCAGGTCTTGTTGGTGCAAAAGCTTTAGATCGTGAGCGTATTACAGCGAAGTATGGCTACGCATTAGATAGTGATGGAAAAGTTGGTGAAATCGTTGTTGCAGCTCCAACACAAGCGAAAGTGAACGCAATTATTCGCGGGAAAACAGCTCACGCTGGTGTAGCACCGGAGAAAGGTGTATCTGCAATTACTATCGCAGCGAAAGCAATTGCGAAGATGCCACTTGGTCGCATTGACTCTGAAACGACTGCAAACATTGGACGTTTTGAAGGTGGTACACAAACGAATATCGTTTGCGATCATGTACAAATCTTTGCAGAAGCTCGTTCTTTAATCAATGAGAAAATGGAAGCACAAGTTGCGAAAATGAAAGAAGCATTTGAAACAACTGCAAAAGAAATGGGTGGTCATGCAGACGTTGAAGTAAACGTTATGTACCCAGGATTTAAATTTGCTGATGGCGATCACGTTGTAGAAGTTGCAAAACGTGCAGCTGAAAAAATTGGTCGTACACCTTCTCTTCACCAAAGTGGTGGCGGAAGTGATGCAAACGTAATTGCAGGACACGGTATCCCAACAGTTAACTTGGCAGTTGGTTATGAAGAAATTCATACAACAAACGAGAAGATTCCTGTTGAAGAGTTAGCAAAAACAGCAGAATTAGTTGTTGCAATTATTGAAGAAGTAGCGAAGTAATAGAATAGAAAAAGCGTGTAAATCAATTGTGATTTACACGCTTTTTATTTTGATTCGATTGTTTTTACAAGGCGTATAAGCCAATACAAGAAAAATCATAGCAGTATATAATATTAGACGAGAGAAAAATCCAAACGTATTCATGTTGAAAATTGGAAGGAGTAAATAATTATGATGATTAATATAACTACAAGGAACATATAGTTAATTTCACCATAATCAGCCTCTTTCACATGTGTATCCCCTTTATATGGATTATAAAAAAGAACAAGTAATTATTATAACTATTGTGCAAAATTTGATATAATAAAAGAACGAACGTTCTGATTAGGGAGTGAGTACTATGCGAGAAATGTATCCGAAAAATGGTCGTGTAATTTTACATGTAGATATGAATTGCTTTTTCGCATCTGTTGAAATTGCTCATGATCCATCATTACAAGGAAAGCCATTAGCGGTTGCTGGAAATGAAAAAGAGAGAAAAGGAATTATTATAACATGTAGTTATGAGGCGAGAGAATACGGAATACGTACGACGATGCCCCTTTGGGAAGCGAAAAGGTTATGCCCGCAATTAGTTGTAAGGCGTCCTAATTTCACATTATATCGCGAAGCTTCATTTCAAATGTTTCAAGTCCTTTCCCGTTTTACAGAAAAGATACAACCAGTCTCAATAGATGAAGGATATTTAGATATTACAGATTGCTACGCACTTGGTTCTCCTCTTGAAATAGCAAAGATGATTCAACAAGCACTATTAACAGAGTTGCAGCTTCCGTGTAGTATTGGAATCGCTCCAAATCTTTTCCTAGCAAAGACCGCTTCAGATATGAAAAAACCACTTGGTATTACCGTGCTTCGAAAACGCGATATTCCAGAACTGATTTGGCCACGTCCAGTTGGAGCAATGCATGGAATTGGTGAGAAAACAGCTGAAAAATTAAATGATATTCATATACAGACAATTGAACAGTTGGCAAAGGGAGACGAGCATATCATTCGCGCTAAAATTGGCAAGCACGGTGTTGATTTGCAAAGGCGTGCAAAAGGTATGGATGATAGGGAAGTGGATCCGAGTCAAATGGGACAGCATAAAAGTGTCGGTAACTCGATGACTTTTTCAAAGGATATGGATGAAGAGAAAGAATTACTTGATATGTTAGAACGTTTATCAAAGTCAGTGAGTAAAAGGTTACAAAAGCGAACCCTTGTCAGCTATAATATTCAAATTATGATTAAATACCATGATAGGCGAACAGTAACACGGAGTAAGCAATTGAAAAATGCGATTTGGGAAGAACGCGATATTTTTCAAGCAGCATCCCGTTTATGGAAGCAACATTGGGATGGTGATTCCGTTCGTTTACTAGGTGTTACAGCTACTGAAATAGAGTGGAAGACAGAATCGGTGAAACAATTAGATTTGTTTTCATTTGAAGAGGATGCAAAAAAAGAACCGCTACTTGCTGTCATTGATCAAATTAATGATAAGTATGGAACACCGCTTTTACAACGAGGTAGTCAACTACTACGTAAGCAAGAGAAGTCGTTTCAACAAAAGTTAGAAAATAAATTTATGTAGAAGGTGTCATGAAGGAGTAAAAATCATGACACCTTTCCTATTTAACTCGCTTCTAAATCTAAAGAAGTCTTCCATCCAGCTCCAGTAACGCCAGATTCTAATAGCATTCTACTTACTATTTTTTCAATTAAGATAGCTGCATTTGTCTTGCAATGTAATGTAGCCTGTATACAAACTTTTTGATTAGAATCTACATCTTCACTATACAACTCTTTTAAACCGAGCCCTTCTGTACTTACCATATGCATAAGTAAAAAACGAATATGTGCTTCATTTTCCTCTGAACAAGTAAGGGAAAGTAAGTAGTTCGTTTGTTCAGGTGATTCTTCTTTTGATTTTTTATTCATAAAAAGAGCAATTGGGCGAAGAAGTATATTTGCTAGTAACACGCCGGCTGCACCTAATATAGCTGCAACGAGGAAACCGGCGCCTGTAAGAGTACCGACAGCAGCTGCACACCATAAAGTAGCTGCCGTATTTAGCCCTCTAATACTAAAACCATCGCGGATAATAACGCCACCCCCTAAAAAGCCAATGCCACTAACGACTTGAGCAGCAATGCGGGAGGGGCTAGCATCATGATCAAGCATGACGGATAATAAAACAAATATACAGGCACCAAGTGATACGAGAGCATTTGTTCGTAACCCAGCCATTCGATGTCTCCATTGTCTTTCCATTCCAATGCAAGCTCCTACAATAATTGCTATAACTAATCTGAATATAATGTCGTACCATACCATCATGGTCACCTCCATATATAAATATGTGTTATGTCTTTTAGAATGAGCGGGGAATACCCACTCATTCTTATTTTTACAACCAGCTATGAAACTTTTTAATATAAAGCTTTTTCAGGAATTGTGTTAAAAAAGCGTAGCCTAATAGTATTCCTACTAACCAAGGGAAGTAGCTAAGTGGCAATGCTTGTAAACCAACGGCTGCACCAAGTGGTGAGAATGGAATATAAATCCCGATTGCCATAATAAGAGCGGTTAATAAAACGACGGGTGTTGATGCAACGCTTTGAATAAATGGAATCTTCTGTGTTCGTATCATGTGAACAATTAAAGTTTGTGTTAACAATCCAACCACAAACCAACCGGACTGGAATAATGATTGCTCGCTCGGTGTATTTGCGCCAAATACATTCCACATGACTACGTATGTGATAATATCAAATATGGAACTAATTGGGCCGATACAAATAATGAAGTTTCGTAAGTTTGCAGTATCCCATTTTCGGGGTTTTTCTAGAAACTCTTTATCCATTTTGTCCCATGGAATAGAAAGTTGTGAAATATCATAAAGTAAGTTTTGAATTAAAAGATGAATGGCAAGCATCGGTAAAAAAGGAATGAAAGCACTTGCTACTAACACGCTAAACACATTACCGAAGTTAGAGCTAGCTGTCATCTTAATATATTTTAAAATATTTCCGAATGTAGTACGTCCTTCTACAATCCCGGCTTCTAATATAGTTAAACTTTTTTCGAGTAGAATAATATCAGAAGCTTCTTTCGCAATATCAGTAGCAGTATCAACAGATATTCCGACATCAGCTTCACGTAATGCTACAGCATCGTTAATGCCGTCTCCCATGTAACCTACAGTGTGTCCGTTTCCTTGTAATGCGTGTATAATGCGAGATTTTTGCATTGGATTAAGCTTCGCAAATACAGTCGTTTCTTCAGCAAGTTTTGCTAATGCTTTATCTGGTAAAGAATCAATCTCGTAACCGAGGATTGGTTCGCCGATATCTAATCCAACTTCTTTACAAACTTTTCGTGTAACAATTTCGTTATCGCCAGTTAAAATTTTCACTTGTACACCATGCTTTTGTAATGCTTGAATTGCAGCTGCTGCAGATGGTTTCGGGGGATCTAAAAAGCCGATATATCCAGCGAGAATCATATCAGTTTCGTCTTTTACTGCGTACTCTTTATCATTTATGTTTCTATCTTTTTTATAAGCCACAGCAATAACCCGCATACCTTCACTATTCAATGTCTCGCTTAGTTTTTTGACATTTGAGCGTATTTCCTCAGTGAGTGTAACGATTTTTTTATCCACTTCAGTGTAGTTGCAAATTGATAAAATTTCTTCTACGGCACCTTTACAAACCATTGTATGTTCACCTGAAATATCTTTTACGATGACTGACATACGCCGGCGGGCGAAATCGAATGGAATTTCATCTAGCTTTTGAAAAGCTGATGGGTCAAATGTATTGTTTTCCTCTGTATGCTTAATAACAGCTTTATCTATTAAGTTTTTCAATCCAGTTTGATAGAAACTATTTAAATAGGCAAATTGCAAGACACGATTGCATTTATTTCCATTAGAATCTAAGTGACGAACAAGGACAACTTTATCTTCTGTTAAAGTTCCGGTTTTATCTGTACAAAGAATGTTCATAGCACCTAAGTTTTGAATAGAATTTAGCTGTTTTACAATTACTTTTTGTTTAGACATGTTAACGGCACCTTTAGCTAAATTAGCAGTTACAATCATTGGTAACATTTCAGGTGTAAGGCCAACAGCAACGGCAATAGCGAAGAAGAAAGCTTCTTGCCAATCTCCCTTTGTGAATCCGTTAATGAGAAGGACGATAGGCGCCATAATAAGCATGAATGTAATTAAGAGCCAGCTTACTTTGTTTACACCTTTATCAAAGCTTGTTTCTACACGCTTTCCGATTACCTTATTTGCTAAAGAGCCGAAATACGTATCGGTACTTGTTGAGATGACAACAGCTTTTGCGCTACCACTTACAATATTTGTTCCCATGAAGCAAAGGTTTTCCATATCGAGTGGATTGTAATTTTTTTTCATGTTTTTCGGTAAGATATGCTTATTTTCTGTATGGTAGCAGTGTTCGTATTTTTCTACAGGAAGTGCTTCCCCTGTTAAAGAAGATTGATTAACAAATAAATCTTTAGCGGATACAACACGCACATCAGCTGGAACGATATCACCAGCTGAAAGGGAAATAATATCGCCAGGTACAAGTTCCTCAATTGGAATTTCTGTTGTGTAATTTCGATTTAAATTCGTTACATTTTTTGTTTCATGTACAAATCCATTTATTCTAAATACGCTCGCAGTTGTTCGAACCATAGCCTTTAACTTATCGGCAGCTTTTTGAGAACGAAATTCTTGGGAAAACCGAATCGTTGCACTAAGTAGTACCATTGCAGATACGACAATTGTTCCTTGTATGTCATCTGTGAAAAAGGAGAGTGCTCCAAGAGCTAATAAAACGAAAATAAATGGATTTTTAAATGCCAGCAGAAATTGAATGTACCACGGCGCCATTTTATTATGAGCTATTTCGTTCGGACCGTATAAAGAAAGTCTACGAGCCACTTCTTGTTTAGATAATCCATCTTGTGTTGTTTCTAGAAGTTTTAACGCAGAGAGTACATCTTGTGTTGCAATCTCCACTAATAATTCGTTATTTGTTTTCATGCTATCTTGCTCATAAGCATGCTTTGTTTCTTGTCTTTGTAAATTAAACATCGGTAGTTCCTCCTCTGTCATGAAGGAGGAAACAATCTGTTACCTAACTATTTGAAATGGTGAGGAACAGTTTCTTTCCTACCTACATGATGAAATATGAATGTAAAACGTATGGGTATCTGGGCCGAATCATCAATTGCCAACTGTTCCTCACCTCCGTACAATTTAGTAGTTTCTGAATATGCTATGTTTGTTTCATAGTAAGGTGCATATAGACGTAAAAAGACCTTTACTCAAAACGAGTAAAGGTCTGAATTCGCAGTTAAAAGAGTCCACAACAAAGACTGCTAGTAGACATAAATAAAAACAGTTTTTGTGTATGACAAAATACATGCACCTCTCCCTCGTTGAGTTTTAGCACTGTATAGCATAGGTACTGAAACCAGCTACGTTAAAAAAGGCCTTCATTCCGACCTTTCCTGTTGACCCATTGGCGTCTCTCGACATTTTTGGGCAGCAGCGTTTCTCTATACAGGAGCCTCACCTAACAGAGACCATATTCAATTACATGTTGAATGTTAGCACTGTAAAATCGTAGTGTCAATATCTTTTTTATCTGTGTTTTTAAAATATTAAATGAATTTATAATAGATATATGGGATGAAATACATGATATTAATTATAAATAATGTGGAAAATAAATATTTTTATAAAAGGGGAATTTGTAATGATACCACAAAATTTTATTATAAATATTGAGAATCAAAAGTGGTTGTTTAATGAGCAGGAAGATTTATGTTCTCACGGGGAAATTTATTTAAATGTGGATGGAACGATTATTACACAAACAGGTATGGATGAGGAATGGGGAATAAGTGAATCAGCTTTAGCTCTGTTACGAACTTTAGATAAAGAATATATTTGTGATATTGAAAATGAAGAGGGGCTTATTTTGCACGGATGTGGCACTATGCTCATGTTAGGATGCCCAATTTCAATTCATTGGACTATAAACCATATAGGTGAAAATGTGGTTTTAAAGAATTTTGTCAAAGTTATTTCTACTGATCAAAAGGCTATATACTATGAAGGGCTTCATATAGAAGTAAATGAAAATGAATATAGAAAACAAATTGTTTCTTTTGCGCTACAAGCAAAAGAATTATTCAATAAATCAAGTGAAAAGATAATTTTAGATGAGTTTGATCAAAGTATGTATACAGACTTTTGGACGGAATATAATCATTTGCTAAATAAGTATAAATAAAAAAGCACTGTAACCAGTGCTTTTTTATTATAGATTACGAGATTGTAGGGTTTTCAAAAATAACAATCTCTGAACTGTTTGTAGTTGAAACGCGTTGGGCGTAATATGTTAAAGCTGAAGAAATATATGCTGGTAACGTATCATTTGTATGTGATGTTGTATATTCATGGATTAATTCCTTTAAAGTTGTCCATTCTAATTGTGCTGGGTGATCAGACACGAAAGAACTTACCCAGCGATCAAATGAAGATGAAAAATCAGTTTGTAAACGAAATACTTCTTTCATAATAAAACGCTCCCTTAAAATGTAGTATAATCATTTTAACACAAAACACGAACGATTGCTAAATTTTTTAAGTATAATGTTCGTGTTATATAGTTGTCTAGATGATTGGTTATGTAAATTCAATTTGCCATTTGAAATAACATTCCGTAAGATGAGAGATAGAGTATATTTAGAGCTGGAGGAAAGAAAGTGGAATTTGTATTTTTAGGAACTGGTGCAGGTGTTCCTTCAAAAGGAAGGAACGTTTCAGCAATTGCTTTACAATTGTTAGAAGAACGAGGACAAACTTGGTTATTTGATTGTGGCGAGGCCACGCAACATCAAATATTACATACATCTGTACGTCCGCGCCGCATTGAAAAAATATTTATTACGCATTTACATGGCGATCATATTTTTGGATTGCCTGGTTTATTAGGTAGCCGTTCATTTCAAGGAGGAACTACGCCTTTAACGGTGTATGGACCGAAAGGAATTAAACAATTTATTGAAGTGGCATTATCGGTAAGTACGACACATGTGAAATATCCACTTGAAGTTGTGGAGATAACAGAAGAAGGTACCGTATTTGAAGATAATGAATTTTATGTAGAAACGAAAAGATTGTCACACGGTATAGAATGTTTTGGATATCGTATTGTAGAGAAAGATATACAAGGTGCTCTTTTAGTTGATAAGTTGCTTGAGATGGGTGTGAAACCAGGTCCAATCTTTAAACGTTTAAAGGATGGAGAAGTAGTTGAATTAGAGGATGGCACGATATTAAATGGAAATGAGTTTATCGGCCCACCTCAAAAAGGAAGAATTATTACTATCTTAGGTGATACGCGATATTGCGAAGCGAGTAGGGAGCTTGCGCAAGATGCAGATGTACTTGTCCATGAAGCGACTTTCGCAGCAGAAGATGAGCAACAAGCGCATGATTATTTTCATTCCACATCTAAGCAAGCTGCGAGCATTGCACTTCAGGCAAATGCGAAGCGATTAATCTTAACTCACATTAGTTCTCGCTATCAAGGAGATACATATAAGGAATTATTGAAAGAGGCAAGAGAGTTGTTTTCTAATACAGAAATAGCGACAGATTTGAAATCATTCCCAGTAGAAAAATAATAATTTTGTAAAAAATGGTAACGATGGGTTACCATTTTTTTATGTCTAAAAAAATTTAAAAATAAAACTGTTATTATTTTATACTTATACTTGGATGATACAGAAAATTAGAATGGTTTGAATATATACGATAAAAATACGAAATAATGATTATTTAGAAAAACTGTTATATAAGTCAGATGACATACAAGTGATACAAATAGTAGGAATGGACTTTTATTCAGAACTTTTAAAATTCAACAAAAGTAAGCGTTTTATAAAAAACAAGCTATAATGAGGGCAGATTATAATTTATGATAAGTCACATGCTTTTTAGTTATTATCGTAACAAGTGAAGTTGACTAAACCATGAGAGAGTAACATGAGAATTATAATAGGAAAGATATCGCTTGTTTATGCTATCCTTGCAATGGCTTCTGTGTTAAACTTTGGATTGCTACCAGACTTTATTGTGGATTATCTTATATCATTTTTTAATGAAAATAATGCTAAGATTCTTATGTATTATTATAACTGGTATTATTTCAGGTTATATTGGATTACTTTTATTTAAAAATTATCCAATTCATACAGCAGAACAAATTCGTGGTACAACTGGAAAAGCGACAGATGTAGCAGGTTAATAGAATAGTAGAATAAATTTTTGCATAGAGGTTTAGGGGGAGTTATGATGAAGTATCGCTCAGTATTTGATATTATCGGTCCAGTTATGATTGGACCATCAAGTTCACATACAGCAGGCGCGGCAAGAATGGGGCAAGTTGCTCGCCAGCTGTTTCGTCATGAACCAGAAAGAGTAAGCATTTCGTTATATGGATCATTTGCAAAGACGTATCGAGGGCATGGTACGGATGTAGCACTAATCGGTGGAATATTAGGATTTGAAACAGATGACTTACGTATTCCAGAGGCGCTAGAAATAGCAAAAGAGCGCGGAATTGAAGTGGAATTCATTGAAGAAGATGCCAATGCACCTCACCCAAATACAGCGAAAATTCGTTTGTATAAAGGTGAAGAAGAAATTGAAGTTGTTGCTTGCTCAATTGGTGGCGGTAAAATTGAAGTTGTAGAATTAAACGGATTCGATCTTCAATTATCAGGCACAAGTCCAGCACTACTTATTGTAAATAACGATCGCTTTGGTGCTATTGCAGCAGTAGCTTCAATCCTTGCTACAAACGAGATTAACATTAGTACAATGAGTGTTTCTCGTAAAGAAAAAGGAAGAAGAGCGCTTATGGTTATTGAAACAGATGAATTATTAGCAGATGAAGTGATTGAAGAAATAAAAGCGCAACAAAATATTTGTCAAGTAACTATTATGGATTAATTGCAGGGGGGACACACCATGTTTCGGAACGCAGCGGAACTAGTGGCGCAAGCTAAAGAACAAAATGTAAAAATCGCAGAAATTATGATTCAATGTGAAATGGAAACAAGAAGTATTTCACGTGAAGAAGTAATTGCTGGTATGGAAAAGAACTTAGTCGTGATGGAACAAGCAGTAGAACGTGGTATTCGCGGCGTGAAATCACCAACTGGTTTAACTGGTGGAGATGCTGTAAAAGTTCAAGCGTATATGAAGAGTGGAAAAGGCTTATCTGGAGATACGATTTTGGATGCAGTAAGCAAAGCTGTTGCAACAAATGAAGTAAACGCAGCGATGGGAATTATTTGTGCAACACCAACAGCAGGGTCTGCTGGAACAGTGCCAGGTGTACTATTTGCGCTAAGAGAAAAATTGCAGCCTACACGTGAAGAAATGATTGAATTCTTATTTACAGCAGGAGCTTTCGGTATGGTTGTTGCGAATAACGCTTGTATTTCTGGTGCTGCAGGAGGATGCCAAGCTGAAGTTGGTTCAGCAAGTGGAATGGCGGCTGCAGCTGCAGTTGAGATGGCTGGTGGAACACAAGATCAAGCAGCTACAGCGATGGCAATTTCATTAAAGAACATGCTTGGTTTAGTGTGTGATCCTGTTGCAGGACTTGTAGAAGTACCTTGTGTAAAACGTAATGCAGCAGGAGCTGCAAATGCGATGATTTCAGCAGATTTAGCATTAGCTGGTGTAACGAGTACAATTCCATGTGATGAAGTAATTGAGGCAATGTTTAGAATCGGACAAACGATGCCAGTAGCACTTCGTGAAACAGCGGAAGGTGGACTTGCAGCAACGCCGACTGGTCGTCGCCTGCAAGAAGAGATTTTTGGGAAGAACAATAACTAAGTGTAATTATAGAAAAAGGAGCTCAAATAAACTTGAGCTCCTTTTTTTATTTTTCTTTTGTTAGTTGTTCTAATGTTTTTCCAAGATTATGTGATCGTTCCGTTGCCTGTGTAATACAAGAAATAAGTGCTTGTTGAAATTTATGTTCTTGTAATACTTCAATACCTGCTTCGGTAGTTCCGCCAGGAGAAGTAATTTCCTTTCGCAAAATAGAAGGGTGTTTGTCACTTGCTTTTAGCATTTCAGCAGCACCAATCATCGTTTGAAGAATAAGTGATTTTGCAACATCTTCTTTTAAACCAATTTTTTTTGCAGCTTCTTCCATAGCTTCCACTACGTAATAAATATAAGCAGGTCCACTTCCGGATAATGCAGTGACAGCATGCATATCTTCTTCCTCTACAACAGAGACGAGACCAATCGTTTCAAATAAAGATGTTGCAGTGCGAATATGTTCCGCTGTTGCATGTTTCGAAGGGGAGATAGCGGTAGCTGATTTTAAAATGGCTGCGGATGTATTTGGCATTGCACGAATAATTGGAACGTCTTTTTGAAGTAGTTTTCTAATTGAGTGAGTAGAAACACCTGCTAGTAATGAAATAATAAGCACGTTATTATTTATGTATTCTTTAAAAGGGATAAGCGCCTCTGCAACATCCTTTGGTTTCATTGCTAGAAAAAGAATATTTG
Source organism: Bacillus sp. PSXD-155 (assembly GCF_049310765.1). Classification (NCBI taxonomy): domain Bacteria; kingdom Bacillati; phylum Bacillota; class Bacilli; order Caryophanales; family Bacillaceae; genus Bacillus; species Bacillus sp. PSXD-155. The sequence continues at coordinate 179,885 of NZ_JBMOWC010000006.1, forward strand.
CATCAGTAAGTAATTCTTTTTTATTATGAGTACCTTTGACACCGTATTTTTTATGTAGCTCTTGTAATCTTGTCTCGTTAGAACGATTACTTACAGTAATTTGTTCACATTTAACAACATTTGCATGTAACAAGCCACCAATAATAGCTTCAGCAATAGAGCCTGCACCGAGAAAGGAAATGTTTTGAATAGACATGATGTTCCTCCTTTAATTTTGGTTAGAAATTCTTATAAATGTACATACATTCGTTTTTTTATAGGAAACACCTCTTTTTATCTGAAAATAATGACAAATATATATAGAAGTTGTAAACTGAAGAAGTATTCATTTTTGAACCGGAAAGAGACAGGGGGGCTAAGCATGACGGCGATTCACCGAATGGAGATTCCTGTACCATTTGCAGTGGAAACTGTGAATGTGTTTTTAGTTGAGGGGGAGACATTAACATTAATTGATACAGGGACGAATACAGAAGAGGCAAGAAATGCGTTAGAAAGTCAATTAGGTACATTAGGACATACGATAGAAGATATTGAAACAGTAGTCATTACGCATCATCATGCAGATCATTGTGGACTTTTAAATATATTTTCTGAGAAGACGAATATTATTGGACATCCTTGGAATGAGCCTTGGATCACACAAAATCCAGAGTTTTTAAAGCGGTATCATGAATTTTTTAGAGAGACGGCCTTACAGTTTGGTGTGCCAGTAGCATTTTTGAAAGACGAGTCGTTATTGACGACGAGGACACTTAAATATTCTTGTAATAGATCGTTAACGCATACTGTGAGAGAAGGAGATCGTATTAATTCTTTGCCTGGATTTACAGTGCTTGAAACACCAGGTCATGCTTCTACTCATATTTCTTTATATAGAGAATCTGATGGAATATTAATTGGTGGAGATGCTCTCATTAGTCATATTTCTTCGAATCCAATACTAGAACCACCATATGAAGGGCAAACAGAACGGGCACGCCCATTACTACAATATAATCAAACATTACAGCGTTTAAGCGAAATGAATATTTCACGCATTTTATCAGGGCATGGGGAAGATGTTCTAAATGTGAAACAACTTATTGAAACGAGATTACAAAAGCAAGAAACACGTGCTTTTAAAGTACTTGAGTTATTAAAGGAAAAACCAATGACAGCATTTGAAGTATGTGTAAAACTATTTCCGGTATTATATAAAGAACAATTACCACTTACTATTTCAGAAACGGTTGGACAATTGGACTATTTAGCATATAATCAACAAGTGATGATTGATGAGTCATCGCAACAATTGATTTATTATGCAAAGTAGGTGACAGCAATGACAGGACGTTTACAAAATAAAGTAATCGTCATTACAGGTGCTTCTAGTGGGATTGGTGAGCAAGTTGCAATGCAAGTTGCAGCACAGGGAGCGACTCCAGTATTAATGGCTCGAACAGAAGAGAAACTACAAGCGTTAGTAGACAAAATTAAAGAAACTTATAATACGTCTTGCTATTATTATGTATTAGATGTAAGTGAAGAGATGGAAGTACAGTCTGTTTTTTCAAAGGTATTACAAGAAGTGGGACGTATTGATATATTAGTAAACAATGCGGGATTTGGTATTTTTAAAACGTTTGAAGATGCGTCAATGGGTGAAGTAAAAGATATGTTCCAAGTAAATGTATTTGGATTAGTAGCATGTACGAAAGCGGTACTACCTTATATGGTAAACAAGAATGAAGGACATATTATTAATATTGCTTCACTTGCTGGAAAAATTGCAACTCCGAAATCGAGTGCTTATGCAGCAACGAAACATGCCGTATTAGGATTTACGAATAGTTTACGCATGGAATTAGCGAATACAGATATTTATGTTACAGCAATTAATCCAGGTCCGATAGATACAAACTTTTTTGAAATAGCGGATCAATCTGGTACATATGTAAAGAATATGGGACGTTACATGTTAAAACCAACATACGTAGCAGAACAAATCGTAAAGTCGATGCACACGAAAAAACGTGAAGTAAACTTACCGAAGTGGATGGGAATTGGCCCGAAACTTTATGCTTTATTCCCAGGTTTATTTGAACGTGTAGCAGGTAAATCATTAAGTAAAAAATAGGAGATTTCCATATGGAAATCTCCTATTTTTTATTGTTTTCCAGTTACATAATCATAAACAATATCCTCAATTTCCTCGTATAAATCAATTTCAATATTTGAATGAGTCACCGTTTGAATATGTTTCACTAGCATTTCCTGATCTTCTTTTGATATTGGACTGCATTGATATTGTTGAAAACTTTTTATAATCATTTTCTCAATTAATTTTTCGTTCATATTTTTCCCCGCCTGTATGTACGTATGTATTGTTTTATTGTACTTGAAGTGAAATAAAAAAACTACTATGCACTATTTTTGTATAAAAATTCGGTTGAGTATATTATTTTTCTAATAAAATTAAGTTTTTTTAGATTTAAAAATTTATAAATATTTAATTGACTCTATAAATATACAATATTATAATCATACTTAATTTAAAGAATCGATATGAGGAGGAACTTATGAAAGTCGCAATTATTGGAGCCACTGGATATGGGGGCATTGAGTTAATTCGTTTATTAGAACAACATCCATATTTTTCGATAGCATCTCTCCATTCTTTTTCACAAGTTGGTGAGTGTATAACAAATGTATATCCGCATCTTCGAAATGTCCTTTTTCATACGTTACAAGAAATTGATGTGGAGACGATAGGAAAAGAAGCAGAAATCGTATTTCTAGCAACCCCAGCAGGAGTATCGGCGGAGTTAACTCCCAAGTTATTAGCAGAAGGTTTAAAAGTAATTGACCTATCTGGAGACTTTCGTATGATAGATTCTTCGTCATATGAACTGTGGTATAAAAGGCCAGCAGCGAAAGAAGAAATTCTTAGAAAAGCAGTGTATGGGTTAAGTGAATGGAAAAGGACTGGGATTCAAAAGGCAAATTTAATTGCAAACCCAGGATGTTTTGCTACAGCCACATTGCTAGCGATAGCGCCGTTAGTACGTAGCGGCATGATTGAAGAAGATTCGATTATTATTGATGCGAAATCAGGGGTATCAGGAGCAGGTAAAACACCAACAACAATGACTCACTTTCCTGAGCTATATGATAACTTGCACATTTATAAAGTGAATGAGCATCAGCACGTTCCAGAGATTGAGCAAATGCTTACAGAATGGAATAGTGGATCACAGCCAATTACATTTAGCACACATTTAATACCGATATCACGAGGAATCATGATTACACTTTATGCAAAAGTAAAACAAAAGATGGAAATAAAGCAACTTCAAAAATTGTATGAAGAAACGTATGAACAATCGCCTTTCATCCGAATTTGTACGCAAGGGAAATTTCCAAGTCCAAAAGAAGTGAGAGGCTCAAATTATTGTGATATTGGCATAGCTTACGATGAAAGAGCTGAAAGAGTTACGGTCGTTTCTGTTATAGACAATATGATGAAAGGCGCGGCTGGGCAAGCGATTCAAAATGCAAACATAATAGCGGGACTAGAAGAGACAACAGGTTTACAACATATGCCGCTTTATGTATAAGGGGGACATGATGATTAAAGTAGCGTCTATTACAAAATTAGAAAATGGTTCAATTGTAACGCCGAAAGGCTTTTCGGCAATTGGTACTGCAAATGGTTTAAAAAAGGAGAAAAAGGATTTAGGTGCCATCGTTTGTGATGTACCAGCATCATGTGCCGCTGTGTATACAACGAATCAAATACAAGCAGCTCCTTTGCAAGTAACGAAGGATAGTATAACGGCAGAAGGGAAGTTACAAGCAATTATCGTTAATAGTGGAAATGCAAATGCTTGTACTGGAATGAAAGGATTACAAGACGCATACGAGATGCGCGCATTAGGGGCGGAACATTTTGGGATGAAAGAAAATTACGTTGCAGTAGCTTCAACAGGTGTAATTGGTGTTCCACTGCCGATGGATATAATCCGAAAGGGAGTTGCAACTCTTATACCGACGAAGGAAGAAAGTGAAGCATATTGTTTTTCTGAAGCAATTTTAACGACGGATCTTATAACGAAAGAAACTTGCTATGAAATGATTATTGATGGGAAGAAAGTGGCGATTGCGGGTGTTGCAAAAGGTTCAGGGATGATTCATCCGAATATGGCAACGATGCTTAGTTTTATTACGACAGATGCTCATATAGAGCATGACGTATTGCAAACAGCGTTATCACAAATAACGAATCATACATTTAATCAAATTACGGTAGATGGAGATACTTCTACGAATGATATGGTCATCGTTATGGCAAGTGGATTATCAGAAACAAGGCCGATAAATATGGAACATACAGATTGGGAAACTTTCGTATGTGCTTTACAGCAAGTATGTGAAGATTTAGCGAAAAAAATTGCGCAAGATGGTGAAGGAGCTACGAAGTTAATAGAAGTAAATGTGCTAGGAGCTCAAACGAATGAAGAGGCAAAAAAAATTGCAAAGCAAATAGTCGGTTCGAGTCTTGTGAAAACAGCAATACATGGTGAAGACCCAAACTGGGGGCGAATTATTAGCAGTATTGGACAAAGTGAAGTAGCTATTCATCCGAACACAATTGACATTACTCTTCAATCTATATCGGTATTAAAAAATAGTGAGCCTCAAATATTTTCTGAAGAAGAAATGAAAGAGAGATTACAAGAAGATGAAATAGTCATTAATGTGTACTTACACTTAGGTGAAGAGACAGGATCAGCTTGGGGCTGTGACTTAAGCTATGAATATGTGAAAATAAATGCTTGTTATCGTACATAAGGAGAGAGAAGATGAGCGATTATATTGTAGTGAAATGCGGCGGTAGTATGTTGAATCAATTAAATGCTGTGTTTTTTGATTGTATAAAGAAATTGCAACAGAAGTATAAAGTAGTGATTGTTCATGGTGGTGGGCCAGAAATTGATGCCAAATTAAAAGATTGTAACATCAACGTAGAAAAAAGAGATGGATTACGCGTAACACCAAAAGAAGTTATGGATGTTGTTCAAATGGTGCTATGCGGAAGTACGAATAAAAAACTCGTAATGAATTTACAAAAGCATAATTTACTTGCTGTAGGTTGTTCAGGGTGTGACGGTAATTTACTTCAAGTTCAACCTGTCAGCGAGGAGATAGGATATGTGGGAGAAGTAAGTTATGTAGAAACAGCCTTATTAAAAGGATTAATAAATATGGGGTATATTCCTGTTATTGCTCCAATCGGGGTAAATGGTAATGAAATTTATAACATAAATGCGGACAATGTTGCAGCTGGGATTGCGGCCGCGTTAGGGGCAAAAGAGCTGATTTTTATTACGGATGTAGATGGAATATTACATGAAGGGAATTTGGTAAAGGAAACGGATGAATCTGAAATTGCAACTTTTATAGAAACAGGTGTTATTACAGGTGGGATGATTCCGAAAGTACAGGCGGCACTAGCATCATTAAAAATGGGAGTGCAAAAGATAAGTATTGTGAATGGTACAAAAGATTTTACTGAGGTTACGGGAGAGTGTATTGGAACGACGGTAACGAAAGGTGTGAGTATTGCATGACGAGTCATCTTTTTCAAACGTATGGCAGAAGAACTATTGAGTTTGTAAAGGGAACTGGAACGAAAGTTATTGATAATAAAGGTAAGCAATATTTAGATTTTACATCAGGAATTGGCGTATGTAATTTAGGACATTGTCACCCTACTGTTCTCAAAGGTGTACAAGAGCAACTTGATGATATATGGCATATATCTAACCTGTTTACAAACAGCTTACAAGAAGAAGTTGCGTCATTATTAACAGAAAATAGAGCATTAGATTATGTGTTTTTCTGTAATAGTGGGGCAGAGGCAAATGAAGCGGCTTTAAAGTTAGCCCGTAAGCATACTGGAAAATCTCTCGTCGTAACATGCCAGCAGTCTTTTCACGGTAGAACATTTGGAACGATGAGTGCAACAGGCCAAGATAAGGTAAAAGAAGGATTTGGTCCATTACTTCCATCTTTTTTACATATCCCTTTTAACGATATTAAAGCATTAGAGGAAGTAATGAATGAAGAAGTTGCGGCGGTAATGGTAGAAGTTGTTCAAGGAGAGGGAGGAGTAATACCTGCTGATCTATCTTTTTTGAAAGAGATTGAAACATTATGTAATAAGTTCGGTTCCTTATTTATTATAGACGAAGTTCAAACGGGGATAGGAAGAACTGGAACACTATTCGCTTATGAACAAGTGGGAATAGAGCCTGATATCGTTACCGTTGCAAAGGCACTTGGGAATGGGATTCCTGTCGGAGCGATGATTGGCGGGAAAGAGCTCGGAACGTCGTTTACTGCAGGATCACACGGTTCAACTTTTGGCGGGAATTACATCGCGATGGCTGCAGCGAAAGAAGTATTGCAAGTGAGTAAAAAACCATCGTTTTTAAAAGGAGTACAAGAAAAGGGCGAGTACGTATTAGAGAAGTTGCAAGAGGAATTACAACATGTCGAATGTATTCAAAATATACGTAGTAAGGGGCTTATGATTGGGATTGAGTGTAAGTATGAAGTTGCAAGTTTTATAGAACAACTAGAAAACGAAGGACTTCTCGTATTACAAGCAGGGCCTAATGTTATAAGACTATTACCGCCACTCATTGTCACGAATGAAGAGTTAGAACAGGCAGTATATATAATAAAAAAAGTAGTTTGTACAAAAAACGTATCAATCATATAAGGGGGAAGTTGCATGTCAACTGTACAAGTACCGAAATTAAATACGAAAGATCTTTTAACACTAGAAGAATTAACGAAAGAAGAAATTATTTCTTTAATTGATTTCGCTATATATTTAAAAAAGAATAAGCAAGAGCCTTTATTACAAGGCAAAATATTAGGGCTTATTTTTGATAAGCATTCAACTCGTACTCGTGTATCTTTTGAAGCGGGAATGGTACAACTCGGGGGACATGGTATGTTTTTAAGTGGGAAAGAGATGCAAATGGGAAGAGGAGAAACTGTTTCAGATACTGCGAAAGTATTATCGCAGTATATTGACGGGATCATGATACGTACATTCTCACACGCGGATGTAGAAGAGCTTGCAAAAGAATCGAGTATTCCTGTTATTAATGGATTAACGGATGACCATCATCCTTGTCAAGCATTGGCAGACCTCATGACGATATATGAAGAAACAAATACATTTAAAGGAATAAAATTAGCTTACGTAGGTGACGGAAATAATGTATGTCATTCATTGTTGCTAGCGAGTGCAAAAGTTGGAATGCATATGACTGTTGCAACGCCTATAGGGTATGAACCGAATGAGGAGATTGTAAAAAAAGCGTTAGCGATTGCTGAAGAAACAGGAGCTGAAATTGAAGTTTTGCATGATCCTGAATTAGCGGTGAATGAAGCAGATTTCATTTATACTGACGTTTGGATGAGCATGGGGCAAGAGGGCGAAGAAGAGAAATATTCTTTATTTCAACCTTACCAAATCAATAACGAACTTGTTAAGCATGCGAAGCAAACATATCGTTTCTTACACTGTTTACCTGCCCATCGTGAAGAAGAAGTAACAGGAGAAATTATAGATGGACCACAGTCTATCGTCTTTGAGCAAGCTGGTAATCGATTGCATGCGCAAAAAGCATTATTAGTGAGTTTATTTAAAAATATAGAAGAGCTTTCCTAAAGGATGTACACCCCAGTTGCTAGATACGAATAAAAACTGGGGTGTTTTTTATGGTTAAATTCTTTTTAGAAGAGAAAGTAAATACGGTAAAAAGATATTACTTTGAGTATATACTGAATGTACTTAATTATATGGATAGAGGGAGGATATCTATTAGAGAAACAGCTACTAAATTTTTTGTATAACCATTTGTGCCTAGTTTACCAGGAAGGCCCTTTACTTCACATACACATAGGCTTCGTTTGCCGTTAAGTAGGTTTTATGTAACATGAAGATTTTTAGATATTCTGAAATTTCTATATTTACATTTTTTTCTTTTTGTCTCATAATTTTAATGGGGAGAGGGAGGAAAAAAATGGTTCAAATTAAAGTAACACCTGAAATGCTAGAAGAAGTTGCGAATCGTGCAAGTAATACCCGAATCGCATTAGAATCTATACATAATAATTTATGTAATGAAATAGATCAGTTGTGTTTTCAGTGGATTGGTGCCTCTAATCAACAGTTCATTCAACTGTTCAATGATGCGAGACCAAAAGCTTTTGCATCTATTCATTCACTTGTAAAAGTAGAGGAAGATTTGAAAAGAATTGCTGAAAAATTCCGCAATACAGATAATCAAGATGTTACAATGGAACAAGGAGCGATGTGTGGACCACTATCGTCAGAAAAAGAGGATTTTGATGGTGAAAAACTTGCTAGGGATATAGTAGGTGAAATAAGTGGTGAGTATGATATTCGTCGTGCTTGGGATGGGATTGATCCATCTACTGGCGAAAAACTATCTACTTTGGATAGAGTATTTGCTGGAGGAATGGCAGTAGCAGGGCTTACACCCTTTGGAAAGATAGCTAAAGTAGGTAAAGGAGTTAAAATGACTGCTAAGGCTGCTGAGGCTGTGAATAAAGCTAAAAAAGTACCTGTGGAGAAAGTCAATGGAGTTAAGGATACTGTAAAAGCTACAGAGGATAGTATCGTTACTAAAAAACCATATAGTAAAAGCAGGCCTAGTTATGGAAAAGGTCAGGTTGAAGAAGTGTGGGAAAATGCGAAAGATTCTATCGATGGGAAAGTTTATGATCCATCAGGTGTAGAAATAATTTGGGATAAATCTAAAACAAGAAGTGGTCAATGGGATATGGGGCATATACCAGGAGAGAAATATTCTGATATGCATGAATTGTATATGAACGAGATTATTACAAAAGAAGAGTTCTTAAAGTGGTATAGAAACCCTGAAAACTATCGACCGGAATTGCCAAGTACTAACCGAAGTCATAAGTATGAATGAGAGGGTGATAGTATAAATGGATATTAATAAAGCTGATTATGGGACTATTATAAAATTCGGGAATCTTAAATTATTTTTAGAGAAGCTAAAAATTGAGGGAAACTGTATTGAAGAGATTGTAGATTCAATTGATAAAAATGGTATTAGTTTACTTGAAAAATCATTAATTAGTAGAAAGTTTGATATAGCAAACTTTCTATTGGATAATGGTGCAAAGGTTAATATAATTTCTAATGATGACTGTAATGAGTTTCACTATTTAGCAGCAAATATTAATTGTCCAGGTGCGGTTGAAGTAGCTTGTAGGCTGGTTGATATGGGGGTAGATTTGAATTTAAAAGATAAAAAATTTGGTAATTCTGCAATATGGTCTTTATGTCAAGAAGTATTAAAAAAAAGAACAAAGGAGGGAAATGATTTAATAGTAAAATGTTTGGGAAAACGACCGAATATTAATGATGAAAATAAATATGGATATTCATTAAGGGATTTAATTGAAGAACGTGGAACAGATGATATGAAAAAAGTTTTGGAGATGATTGTTTGAAAAAGAGTAGTGGATTAGGTGGTAGCGTTGTATCTAAGAATATTTTACAAAATAAAGGGAATGTGAAATGGTGTATTAAAGAACAACCAGTTAATGCTATCGATAATGGATGGAGATTTTTGTCAGAAATAGATACAGATGAATATCTTGCTGATGCATCAAATATGTCAGTTTGTGATTGGGGAACTATTATTGAAATAGAACCAGCGGTAATGAATATTTTTAATATGCCAATTGGCACAGATATTACTTTACTAAATGAAAATAATAAAAAGTATTTTGTTTATACTGATTCGGGAGAAAAAGTAGATTTTTAAGAAGGTATTTTAGTGATTAGTACAGCTATATATCTACTAGCATAAAACTTTATGCATATAAGTATATATTTTAAGAAAATAAAAGAATCAATAATCTATACTATGGAATTGGGTAAAATTCTATTGAAACCTTGATTGGCTATATGTCTTTCAAGGTTTTTTAGTAATCTAAAAAGTTTCACATAAAAACTTATGATCTTAAATTAATATTCAAATATGACGACAATGCATTGGGAAATATGTATTTCAAGGTGTTGCATAAGAATTACCTCCCCCCATTAGTCGATAGTTGGTATATAACTGAACCGGATTTATGGTATTTAGATTATGATCAAGCTGGGTACGCTCCTAGTGAATATCGAGAAGAAAGAAAAGGCATTCGTATTTTAAATGAGACTACAATAGCTAATTTTTTAGAAAGAATAGAAAAATATGAAAGATTTACAGAAGATATTAGGTTAGAATTTTTAAGGGAACTAAGAACTAATAGAGAAGAAGCCTATTATGATTATAATCAATGTTTCTTCATAGATTTTGATCGTTTAATTTTTTATTCCACTTATCCGGAATCAATATCTTTTGAAGAATATATTCCGAATAAGTGGGAAGGTTATTTACAGCGATTTGATGAACAAGTACTCTATAAGTATAGATACTGGGAAGATAAGAATAAAAACTATTTAGTTCGAGAGGATTAAGTTATGCAAGAAAATAAATGAATTACGATAAAAGAAACATTTTAAAATGAAGAAACTGGTGGAGATATCGTGAAATGTATATGGTCTATCAAGATAAAATCAAAGGAGTATTTAAACTTTAGCTCATACTAGTTTGGATGCTCGAAGAATGTATATAAAAGATGGTTTATATACTGCTGAGATAAGAGAAGGTTTACGAGGAGTTATAAAAAGAAACAAAGAGCTTTATCCACATTTATTTGATAAATAAAACATGGAAAGGACGATTATCTTTGGATATAAAGAGTCATTTAAAAAGATTATACGATAATCGTTTATTAGAAAGGGAGAATGAGATACGAGATTTTAATGAGTCATTAATGGAAGTAATAGCGTATAACGACGTCTCTGTTATTACAGATTTATGTTTAGTTCTGGATGATGAGACTGAGCAATTTGATGTTATGTTTGATTTGATTTATGGAATAGAGAGCTTATATAAAAATAACATAGAAGAAGGACTTGTATGTATTGCTAAAGCTTTTCCAAAGATGATTAGCTCAGCTCAAGAATGGGTAGAAATTTTACATTATAGAATTCTTAATCATCCTCAAGTAAGATTAGCATATGGAAAAGTACTTTCGGGATTTGATCCATCAATTACGATTAGTATTAAAGAATTATTGATTGATATAAAAAATGAAGACCCAGATATGTTTAGTGAATCTGTTAATGAGGTAATTAAGAGCATCTAATGTTTAAAGTTGAAAGGATATATAAGTACATAAGGCCAAGTAACAGAAAAGAATTTATTATTGGAGTGGAAAGAATAAGCTATTAAAAAGTACATACTCCATGATGGTTGTACCATCATGGAGTACTTTGTGCAATGATAGAATAGAAAAACGAAGTACGAGCTTAGGCGAGATGACATTTTACTGGATGATGAATATAAACACATGGAATGGATATAAAACTAATGAACTCATACAAAATCGTAAGTTTTAACGTAGTAGTTGTCATGACATATAAAGGCTGTCAAACTGTTACTACAAAACTTGAAAATCTATACTATTTAAAAACAGATGAACTTAAAGCACTGGGTGTCGATTAAAGACAACAAGTGCTTTTTATTTTAAGGTTAAAACATAGGGTACGGTTGAAGCTAGTGCTTTATCGCCAACAGGAAAGGTATCAACTAAAGGTAAATTAAGACAAGAAGACTTACGTGCGGCAAGACTAGAAGGTAAGCGAGCTGCTGATAATGGAGAAACATACAAAGGATATGTTGGTCATGTTCCTGATACAACTTGGATGGGGAAACCGGATCCTCATAGTTGGTTAGACCTTTACCCAAAAGTTAATATGAGCATAGGTAGACAGGCTAATAAATATTCAATTGGTTATAAACCTACAAAATTTAAGTTTGTAGAGGAGGAGTAGACGATGAATAATTGGAAAGATAAGATAGCTACAATGATTTTAGTGAAGCAGGAGCTAATGAAACAAGATGTAGAAAAAATATGGCCACACCATTTTCCGGAGGTGGGAGCAAATGAAAAATCTATTCGCATTATTGAACAAGAATTGGGATATAAACTTGATTTAATGTATAGAGAATTTCTTCAATATGCCAATGGATGGGCAGTTTTTTATCAAACGGTGGATTTATTTGGTACGGAGCAATTAAAGGAATCAGCTATAATGGATTATGCTCAGGTACTATTAGAAGCTATAGATGATGTTGTTTTAGAAGAAAGCGGTGTTTTAAGGCAGGAGCTATTACCAATAGCAGTTTCGGAATTTGATAGGGATTTATTTGTTTTATGTTTACCTAATTCTTCTAGACCAGGAGAAATAATTTGGTTTGCGGGTGAAGAAATAGATAGATTTGAGAATTTTGACGAGTACTTTTTAGCAATGATTGACTATAATAGAGAAGAGATATTAGCTTTAAAGGGGTAGTTTATGCAATCATGTTTTTTAAGTGTCTGTTACTGTACAGCTATAAAAACATAAATACTAATACAGCCAGAGCAAAATATATTTGAAGTGAACAGAAAAGAAAATGGATATTAATTGTCAAGATATACAAGTTTTAAGGTTAAGATAAAATCTAGTGCAAATTAAAAACAATATGAACTGAAAGTACTTGATTGTCGATTAAAGGCAACAAGTGCTTTTTTGGTTTCAGCGTAGAAATAAGTTGATACACGTATTTTTTTATAGTGAAATGTCATATGTATATTTAGTTAACCATTTCGATATCATTTATAATAAAAGAGAAAACTAAATTTGTTTTTCAGAGTGTGTAAGGACATACTACATATAAAAATATAGTTAAAGAGATGATGAGGGTGAAAACAACTAAGAAAACATATTCGTTTTTTCAGCGGATGTGGAGAATATTAAAGTTTCAATATTATAAGTTGCTTCGATCGCCAGAAGGCGCAAAGAAAGTATCGTTAGGGTTTGCTATAGGATTCGGCTTAGAAATGTTAGTCATTTATACGGCATCGCTCGTATATGTAATATTTTATCCAATCGTCAGGTTAGCAAAGGGATCTTTTCCTGCGGCAGTTATTGGCAATATTATTGGGAAAATATCGTTTCTCCCAGTATTTTTATTTCCGCTTGCGTATGCGCTAGGAAAAATAATTTATCCATTTCATGTACAGAAAATTCATCATGAACCATTTACGATATCGGACTTGTTTTCAAGTCATATTTTTACGATATTAAAGAGCTTATTACAAAGTGAAGTGTATGTATTAATTGGAATGACGATTTTAGGAGTTGTGTTTGGTCTCATTTCATATTTCGTTGTGCATTATTTATACGAAAAGAACCGTAAGTTACGCTTGAAGAAAAGGAAGAAACGAGTGAGAGAACCACTTGTACAATTATAAACAATGTCACATTCATTTTCTCCTTTGAATATGTTTAAGAAAAAGGAGGAGAGGATAATGTATTATTATTACGTACCTCAAGTATATCCATATGTAAATTATTATCCGGTTTATGATACGAGTAGACAATACGAATTATATCGGCAACAACAATTACAGCAAATACCACAATTACCACAACAACAGCCTACACAGGAAAAAAAACCATATTTAACAACATGGCCATATTCCAATGTGTACTATGGTAATTATTACGAATCATAAAGCTGCTTCTATTTAGAAGCAGCTTTATACGTTTGTTTTCAAAATTAAATTTTGAATGGTTTGAAGAGAATGAATGAGCTTTTCGCGCTCTTCCTCAGATAATGTTTGGAAATTTTCTTTTAGTTTGTCTAAAATGAATTGCTGATACTGATTTACTAATAATTTCCCTTCAGCTGTTAGAGAAATTAAAATGACCCGTCGATCTTTTTCGCTATAATGACGCTCTATTAGTTCTTCTTGAATAAGTTTGTTTAATAGAGGTGTCATGTTAGGCCGTGAAATCGCTAGCCGCTTGCCGATTTCGGAAACTGCTAATGTGCCGTTTTCATGCAAAAGCAGTAATACTTGTGTATGTGATGGCGGCATATGTCTTTGAGAAGAGAATTCTCCAGGAAGCATAAATTTGCGATAAAAAAGAGGCACTAGCGAAAGAAGATGATCAACAATACGTTCCCACTCGCGTGATTCCATATAAAGGCCCCCTTCCACTCTCATTGTAACAAAAAAGACATGTTATAAAAATAGAATTGTTTCATGGGAATTTTAATATTTGTAGGCCAATACTTTTTTTGTAAATGAATCGGCAATAATCGTATAGCCTTTATCATTTGGATGTACTTGGTCAAAGAGCAATTCTTTTTTATCATTCGATATTAATTTGCGAATTGGCAAAACGATAGATGGTTGATTCACTTTTGCAATGGAATAAACGGATTCATTCCAGCCGTCTAAAAACATATCTGCATAACTTGCGATGGAGTCATCGAGTTGTAACGGGTTATAGAGTTCAGAAAGAATGAGTAAAGCATCCGGATTTTGATCTCGGACTGTCTTTACAATATTTTTTACATCCGCTTCAAAATGAGCTTTTTCTTTATTTAACATTTTAATACCGTCTATAACACCGACATCACGATTTAAGCGAAATAAATTATTTCCTCCAATATTAATGGTAATGATATTTGCTGCTCTAATTTTTTGCTTTACATCTTCTGATTGAACTTTTTTAGCGAGACGATCTGTTGTAAGACCGTTTATCCCAAGGTTTTCTACAGTAATTGGTTTATGAATTTGTGCTTCTATTTGTTTAGAGGCTAATTCAGCAAATCCACCTTGTGTTGATCCATATCCTTTGGCGAGCGAATCACCTAGTACGAGATGATAAAATGAATCGTTTGTTTGCTTATCAATCCAACTTGGAGTAGATGTTTTTTCTGTTTTTTCTTCGGGTTCATTTTGTTTTGTCTCGTCGTTCTTTTCAAAATAAGAATAAGAAATGATCAGAAGGAGGAGACAAACAATTGTTAAGATGACTTTTTTCATAAATTCATCCTCCTTGTAATTGGTAATTGTATCATATTCAGCAGTATTAGCAATGTAAGGGCATATTATATGTTTATGAAAAGTTTATAATAACTTTACAGAAAATTTGTTGAAGTTTGTCAAAAAATATTGACGATAGGAAAGAACTTTATATATGATAATGTCAGATAAGGTGAAATTTTAATTAGTGGGAGCTTTATTTCCTATTAATTGTTAGTCTTCATCAATCGAGCGTTTAAGGGGACTACTCGTTAGCGCAGGGTGAAATGAAAATTGTGTCTCTAATAGAAGAAAAAAGGTATGTGGTTAGAGACAGATAGGGATTCATTTCATTATTTCTGGTAATTGTATAAGGGGGATTTTTTGTGAAAAAGTCAAAAAAAATGCTAGCTGGAGCAACTCTTGCGATTGGTGTTATAGCACCGCAAGTAATGCCAGCAACAGCTCATGCAGATGAGAACACTGGGGAGAGTACAGTTAACTTACGAATTCTGGAAACATCAGATATTCACGTTAACTTAATGAATTACGATTATTATCAAACGAAAACAGATAATAAAGTAGGTCTCGTACAAACGGCAACACTCGTTAATAAAGCACGTGAAGAAGTGAAGAACTCTGTCCTATTTGATGATGGGGATGCATTACAAGGGACACCACTTGGAGATTATGTAGCAAATAAAATAAAAGATCCGAAGAATCCTGTGGATCCTAGTTATACACATCCATTATATCGTGTAATGAATTTAATGAAGTATGACGTCATCTCTCTTGGGAATCATGAATTTAACTACGGTTTAGAGTATTTAAAAAAAGTGATTAAAAAAACGGATTTCCCGGTTATTAACTCGAATGTCTATATAGATGACCATGATGGTAATGATGAGAATGACAAGCATTACTTTGATAAACCATATCATATTTTAGAGAAAGAAGTAGTGGATGAAGCAGGCCAAAAACAAATAGTGAAAATTGGTGTAATGGGATTTGTTCCACCACAAATTATGAATTGGGATAAAGCGAATTTAGAAGGACAAGTAAAAGCAAAAGATATTGTGCAAACAGCGAAAAAATTAGTTCCGGAAATGAAGGCGCAAGGTGCGGATATTATAGTTGCACTAGCGCATTCAGGTGTTGATAAGAGTGGATACAACGAAGGAATGGAAAATTCATCGTTTTATTTAGCGACAGAAGTTCCTGGCGTAAATGCAGTATTAATGGGACATTCACATACTGAAGTGAAGGATGTATTTAATGGTGTTCCAGTTGTAATGCCGGGTGTTTTTGGTAGTAACTTAGGTATTATTGATATGCAATTGAAAAAGGTAAACGGAAAATGGGAAGTGCAAAAAGATCAGTCTAAGCCGCAACTTCGTCCGATTGCTGATAGTAAAGGTAATCCATTAGTAGCATCTGATCAAAAATTAGTTAATGAAATTAAAGATGAACATGAAAAGACAATCGAATATGTAAATACACATGTAGGTGAAACGAAAGCACCAATTAATAGTTATTTTTCATTAGTACAAGATGATCCTTCCGTACAAATTGTGACAAATGCGCAAAAATGGTATGTAGAACAAGAACTTAAAAAACCAGAATACGAAAAGATTAAAGATATTCCAGTTTTATCTGCAGGAGCACCATTTAAAGCAGGTGGCCGAAACGGTGCGACATATTATACTGATATTCCAGCTGGAACGTTAGCAATTAAAAACGTTGCAGATTTATACGTGTATCCAAATACGTTATATGCTGTAAAAGTAAATGGGGCACAAGTGAAAGAATGGCTTGAAATGTCTGCAGGTCAGTTTAATCAAATTGATCCAAAGAAAACAGAAGAACAGCCGTTAGTAAATATAGGCTATCCTACATATAACTTCGATATTTTAGATGGCTTAAAATACGAAATTGATGTAACACAACCGGCGAAATACGATAAAGATGGAAAAGTTGTAAATGCAAATGCTAATCGTATTGTAAATATGACATATGAAGGTAAGCCAGTAGCTGACAAGCAAGAGTTCATCGTCGCTACAAATAACTATCGTGGAAGTAGCCAAACGTTCCCAGGTGTAAGTAAAGGGGAAGTTGTATACCAATCACAAGATGAAACACGTCAAATCATTGTGAAGTATATGCAAAAAATAAAAGATATTGATTCAGCAGCTGATCAAAATTGGACATTTAAACCGATTGTTGCAGATAAATTAAATACAACATTTGATTCTTCACCAAATGCACAAAAGTATATAAAGAAAGATGGAAAGATTTCATATGTTGGACAATCTGAAAATGAATTTGCGAAATATGCAATTGATATAACGAAGAAAAATGATGATAAAGAAACTGGTGAAGGAAATCCAACAACACCGCCAACAGGTGGTGGAGAAAATCCGACGACACCACCGAAAGGTGATGGAGAAAACCCAACGACACCGCCAACAGGTAATGGAGAAAACCCAACACCACCAACAGAAGAAGGTAATAATGGTAATGAACCAAAGCAAGATGGAAACAATACTGGATCTGGACAAACTACAACAGATGATCAAAATACAAAAGAAACAACAACTGTAAGTGAAAATAAAGAAGCTGAAAAAGATGAACGTGATTTACCGAAAACAGGTGCAAGTATTGCTACTACAATTGGAGCTGGTCTTGCATTTGTTGGAGCGGGATTACTTATGTTATTTAGAAGAAAGAAAGCGAATAGATAGTCAAGAAATATAAAAAGGATTACCGATTTGGTAATCCTTTTTGTTATATTATGAAACTGGTACTGCTTTTTCTTTTTTCCATGAAAGACCGAATCCAGTAAAACCGACAATAATGGTTACGACTGGACATGCTAAACAGAAGATTGCGTATGGCAGATAATCGAATGTTGGAACGCTAAGAACGTTTGTTAAGAATACGCCACTTACACCCCATGGTACGAGTGGATTAATTACTGTACCAGCATCTTCTAATACTCGTGATAAATTACGACGTTCTAAACCGACTTCATCGTATTTATTAGCAAATGCTTGTCCTGTTAAAACGATGGATAAGTACTGCTCACCAAGTAAGAAGTTTACACCAATTGCAGTTGAAGCAGTAGAAATAATTAAGCGTGTACTAGTTTTTACGAAGCTAGAGATAATATTCATCAGCTGCGCTATAATACCCATTCCTTGTAATAATCCTCCCATACAAAGAGCTAGGAAAATAAGAGCAATTGACATCATCATACTTTGCAGGCCACCGCGAGATAATAAGCTATCAATATCTTTGATACCAGTTTTAGAAACGTAACCGTCTTGCATAATTTTAATTAAATCAGCTAAAGAAGTGCTAGGTTTAAAAATAAAGAGAATAATAATTCCTACCACAATTCCTGCAAGTAATGTTGGAACTGCGGGTACCTTTTTAAATGCGAATAGGAACAGTAATAAAATAGGAATCAGTGTAACGATAGAAATCGTTGCATTTTTTTCTAGTGTGTTAATAAATGCTGAGAAATCAACGTTTCCACCAGATCCGCTTCCTAAAATGAAAAATGCGATAAAAGCAATAATGAAAGCTGGAACTGTTGTCCAAAGCATGTTACGAATATGTTCAAATAAATCTACACCCGTTACAGCAGGCGCTAAGTTTGTTGTATCAGATAAAGGAGACATTTTATCTCCGAAGAATGCACCAGAAATAATTGCACCAGCAATAAGAGCTGGATCGTATCCAAGGGCAGTACCCATTCCCATAAAAGCAAGTCCTACAGTTGCAGCAGTTGTAAAAGCACTACCGATACTCGTTCCAACAATTGCACAAACAACAAAAACAGTTGGAACGAAAATTTTTGGAGATACAAGCTGGAAGCCGTATACCATTAAAGTCGGAATAGTTCCAGCTGCGATCCAAACGCTAATTAATACGCCTACAAGTAAGAAAATAAATATAGATGGAATACCAGCTGAAATACTACTAATCATCCCTTTCTCCATAGTAGACCAAGAGATTCTCTTCAGGAATCCAAATGCTAATAAAAGAACGATACCAAATAAAATTGGGATGTGTGGTGAAACTTCTAATTGAATAACACTAAAACCAATACAGAAAAAGATAAAAATTGTTAAAAGAACAGACTCAATTTTTGAAACCATTGTTTTCCCCTCCTAAGTAATGTAAAATAGCTCTTTTTTATATAAAATTCGCCAATATTGCATATTTCCTTCTAAAATTTAGAATTTTGTGACAAATTAACGGTAATTGTTAGTCCTTCTATATGATACGGAAATGATTGGATAAAAAAACGTCCCTGCATATAATTATGCAGGGACGAAGAAATCGCGGTACCACCCTAGCTTGTGAAATGAATGCGTCACAAAATAAAGGGTTATATGATATGCGCTTATAAAATAAAAAACGCCCCTGCAATATATGCAGGGACGAAAAATTCGCGGTACCACCCTAAATTGTGAAACAGTGTCGTTTCACCACTCTTTAGACATAACGGTCTATAACCGTCTTTCACTACTCCTCACGTTTCGTAAAAGAAGCTCCAGGGGGTAATTCATAATTCGCTCTGTACTGGTTCGCACCGACCACCAGCTCTCTGAAATCAGAAATCGAAATACTACTAAATCCTATCAACGCCGATTCATATGATGTTAGTTAAATTTTTATCATATATTCATCATACATGTCAATAAAAATATGTGATATTTTTTTAGGGAAATAAAGGAGATAGGTTTTAACACTAAAAAATGTGCGTTATAATGAATTTGAAAGGGGAGGAAAGAGTGAAGAAAAAAATAATTCTTTTTACCACCTTACTAGTCATTGGCGGAAGTGCTGGCATTTACACAGTTTTTGCAGCTGAATCAGAGCAAGCGAAGCAAAAGCAAGTACAGCAGTCAGAAGTGAAGAAAGCGAAAGAAGCGGAAGAGAAGAAGTCGATGGAGAAAGCAGCTACGAAACTAGGGGTTTCTAGTGATGGGAAAACAAAAGAAGAAATTACGAAAGAAGTAAATAAGGCTAGATTTGAGCAGCGTCATGATTTATTAATTGAGCATGCGAAGCAACTTGGAATTGATACAGAGGGGAAAAAAGATGAAGAAATTATTTTAGAAATTGGAAAGATACAGCATGGAAAGTAGAACAACTTATCGTATGATAAGTTGTTCTTTTTTAAGAACTATTTGATTTTAAAATAATTGACAGTCATTCGGATTTAATGTTAACTATATTTATAAACAAGTTAACATTAGGGGTGACAATTGTGACAATAAATAGTAGAACGATTGAAAAATCATCTTATACATATGAAGAATTAGCAGAGAAAAATAAAGCTTACGTATGGCACCCATTTACACAAATGAAAGATTATTTAGAAGAAGATCCTGTCATTATTGAACGTGGAGAGGGAAGAAAACTATACGATGTAAATGGTAATGAATATTGGGATGGTGTTTCATCTATATGGTTAAATGTTCACGGACATCAAGTACCGGAATTAGATGAAGCAATTCGTGAGCAATTAAATAAAATTGCTCATTCTACTATGTTAGGACTTGCTAACGTTCCATCTATTTTATTAGCAGAAAAAATTATTGAGGTTGTACCAGATGGATTGAAGAAGGTATTCTATTCTGATTCAGGTTCTACCGCTGTTGAAATTGCAATTAAGATGGCTTTCCAATATTGGCAGCATAAAGGGAAAACAAAGAAACAAAGATTCGTTACATTAAAAGAAGCATATCACGGTGATACAATTGGAGCTGTTTCAGTAGGAGCAATAGACTTGTTTCACCAAGTGTATAGTTCGCTCTTATTTGATGCGATTAAAATGCCGTATCCATATACATATCGTTCTCCTTACGGAAATAATAAGGAGGAAATTGTAAAAAGCCATTTAGAAGAAATGGAAGAATTGTTGAAAGAAAAGCATGAAGAAGTAGCTGCCATCATTGTAGAGCCATTAATGCAAGGTGCTGGCGGAATGATTACAATGCCAAAAGGATATTTAAAAGGACTGCGCGATTTATGTACAAAGTACAATGTATTATTTATTACAGATGAGGTAGCGACTGGATTTGGGCGTACAGGGAAAATGTTTGCGTGTGAACATGAAAATGTGACGCCAGACATTTTAACTGCTGGGAAAGGTTTAACAGGTGGATATTTACCAATTGCAGTTACGGTAACGACAGATGAAATATATAATGCCTTCTTAGGAGAATATGAAGAACAAAAAACATTTTTCCATGGACATAGCTACACAGGTAATCCGTTAGGGTGTGCCGTAGCAATCGCGAATCTAGAACTATATGAAAAAACAAATTTAATAGAAGAAGTGGCACGTAAAACGGATTATGTGACAGCGCAATTAGAAAAGCTCTTTGTGTATAAACATGTAGGTGATATTCGTCAGTGCGGATTAATGGTTGGTATTGAGCTTGTGAAGAATAAGGAAACGAAAGAAGCGTTTGACTGGACAGAAAGAGTCGGTGTTCAAGTATGTAAACGCTCAAGAGAGCTGGGTATGATTTTACGACCGCTAGGTAACACGATTGTATTTATGCCACCACTTGCTTCTACTTTTGAAGAGATTGATGATATGTTACGCATTTTATATAAGGCAATCTCAGATGTTACGGAGGGAGAATAATGAGTGGTTTTTTCATAACAGCAACTGATACTGAAGTTGGAAAAACAGTAGTTGCAGGTGCTATAGCAGGTGTATTTAGAGAATTAGGATATAACGTAGGGGTATATAAACCGTTACAAAGTGGGCATGTTGCATCAAACCCTGAGGGAGATGCGGCAAGGTTAAAAGTACTATCAGGTGTACCGACACAAGAAAATGAAATTTGCCCTTATTCTATTGAAGAACCACTTGCTCCGAGACTTGCCATGAAAAGAGCTGGAAGAGTAGTAAAGTTAAAAGAAATTACTGATTACTATAATGAACTATTAAAAGAGTTTAATAGCTTATTTGTAGAAGGAGCAGGTGGGCTTGCTGTCCCATATACAGAAGATGCTTTAGTAATAGATTTTGCAACAGAATTACAGTTGCCTCTTATTGTAGTAGCTCGTCCTACATTAGGAACAGTAAATCATACAGTGTTAACGATTGCTTACGCAAAGGCGCATGGCTTAACCGTAGCGGGTGTCATTTTATCAGGTTGCAAAGAATGTGAAATGGAAAGAGTGCAAGAAAATAAAGAGATGATTGAAGAGCTGAGCGGGGTACCAGTTTTAGGATTATTACCATTCTTTGAAGGTGAGTTTACGAAAGAAGAAGTATTGGAATCTGCAAAAGAATATATTATGATTTCAAAATTAGAGGAGTTTATCCAAAATGAATCAAACGTGGCGGGCGCATCTTCAATCTAAATTACAACAATTACATGAGCAAGGGCAGTATCGAAATTTATATGTAACAGAGAAGGCAGAAGAGACTTGGCTTATTCGAGATAAAAAAAGGATGTTAAATTTAGCGTCAAATAATTATTTAGGGTTAGCTGGAGATGAAAGGTTAAAAGAAGCTGCTATTGCCTGTACAAAAAGATGTGGAACTGGAGCGACTGCCTCTCGTCTCGTTGTAGGAAATCATCCATTATATGAAGAGGTTGAGAGAAGCATATGTGACTGGAAAGGTACTGAAAGAGCTTTAATTGTAAATAGTGGGTATACGGCAAATATAGGTGCCATATCTTCTTTAGCCTCTCGGCACGATATTGTTTTTAGTGATAAGTTAAATCACGCAAGTATTGTTGATGGAATCATATTAAGCGGGGCAGAGCATAAAAGGTATCGTCATAATGATTTGGATCATTTAGAGAAGCTGTTGAAAACAGCGTCACCTGAAAAGCGGAAATTAATCGTAACTGATACCGTTTTTAGTATGGATGGTGATACTGCTTATTTGAGAGATTTAGTACAGCTGAAAGAGAAATACGGGGCAATCATTATAGTCGATGAAGCACATGCGAGTGGAATATATGGAATCGGCGGAGCTGGGTTATCTCATATAGAAAAAAATCTTGCTCAAAAAATTGATATACATATGGGGACGTTTAGCAAGGCTTTAGGGTGTTATGGTGCGTATTTGACAGGTGATGAAATTTATATAGAGTATTTACAAAATATGATGAGAAGCTTTATTTTTACTACAGCTTTACCACCAAGTACGTTAGGAGCAGTGCAAAAAGCAATTGAAATTGTAAAAGAAGATAACGAAAGAAGAGAGAACCTTATAGCAAACGGAGAATACTTCAGAACTAAATTAAGGGATGCTGGTTTTGATATTGGGAATAGTTCAACTCATATTGTACCGATTGTAGTCGGTTCAAATGAACATGCTTTACGATTTAGTAAAAGGTTGCAAGAGGCAGGGATTGCGGCTATTGCAATTCGTCCGCCAACTGTGCCGGTTCATAGCTCTCGAATTCGCTTTGCAGTTACATCGCAACATACAATAGATGATTTAAAATGGGCTATTGATCGAATTATTAACATTGCGAAAGAAGAGGAGATTTTCGTATGAACGAGCTAAAGATTATTTTTATCCCAGGATGGGGAATGGAAGAGAATATTTGGGATTTAGTATTTCCGTATTTTAAAGGATACCCTGTTCAAAGCATAGATTGGCGTAATGTGAAAGAACGAAGTGAATTTGCGGAACGAATTGTAGATGTAGCGCATAATGACAACGTAATTTTAGTTGGATGGTCACTAGGAGCGTTAGCAGCAGTTGAAGCTTATAAAAAGATTCAGGCAAAAGGCATCGTATTAATTGGTGGTACTGCTAAATTTACAAATACGAGCGACTACAGTAACGGATGGAATGCTTTGCATGTAGAACGGCTGAAAAGGAATTTGGCGAGAAGGAAAGAAGATACGCTCAAGCGGTTTTATGAAAATATGTTTACGAAAGATGAGCTAAAAGAGAATAAAAACTTTGAAGACATTGTAGACCGTTTTAAAGGTGATTCTATTCAGTCTTTACAACTAGGTTTGGATTATTTAATAGAAACAGATATGAGAGAAGAACTAAAAGAAATTAAAGTACCTATACTACTTATTCACGGAGAACAGGATGTAATATGCCCATTGTCTGCGGCACGTAGTATGACGGAGAATAGCAGCAGCGAGCTGAAAGTAGTAAGTGATGCAGGGCATGCGTTATGTGTGACGAATTTTGAATATTGCGCAAATGAAATAATTCAATTTATAGAGGGGATACGACATGATCAACAAAACGTTACTACAAAAACGGTTTAATGGGGCAGCCGTATCTTACGATCGATATGCAAATGTACAAAAAAAGATGGCACATTCATTACTTTCAATCTTAAAGGAACGATATAGTGAAACGGCATCAATACGTATTTTAGAACTGGGGTGCGGGACGGGGTATGTAACAGAGCAATTATCAAAGTTATTTCCGAAAGCACATATTACAGCAGTTGATTTTGCTGAAAGTATGATTGCAATTGCGCAAACTAGACAAAATGTAAAAAATGTAACGTTTCACTGTGAAGATATTGAGCGATTACGATTAGAAGAATCATATGATGTCATTATTTCAAATGCTACATTTCAATGGTTAAATAATTTACAACAAGTGTTAAGAAATTTATTTCAACATTTGTCTATAGATGGGATATTACTCTTTTCAACGTTTGGACATGAAACATTTCAAGAATTGCATGCTTCGTTCCAACGTGCGAAAGAAGAAAGAAATATAAAAAATGAAACATCGATTGGTCAACGTTTTTATTCGAAAGATCAGTTGCTTCATATATGCAAGATAGAAACAGGGGATGTGCATGTTTCTGAAACATGTTACATAGAGAGTTTTACAGAAGTTAAGGAGTTTCTACATTCTATTCGAAAAGTAGGAGCGACTAATAGCAATGAAGGATCATATTGTCAAAGTCCCTCACTCTTTCGTGCGATGCTGCGCATATACGAAAGAGACTTCACGGGAAATGAAGGGATAAAGGCAACGTATCATGCTTTATTTATGCATATAACAAAAGAGGGGAAGAGATGAAATGAAACAAGTACAAACAAAAAGGGATTGGAAAAAACTTGCATACGACGTAGTGGAAGAGAAGATGATTACGAAAGAAGATGCAATAGCGATATTAGAAGCTGATGATACAGAAGTTCTAGAAATTATGAATGCAGCTTACATCATTCGTCATCATCACTTTGGTAAGAAAGTAAAATTGAATATGATTATTAATACGAAATCTGGATTATGTCCTGAAGATTGTGGATATTGCTCACAGTCTATTATTTCAGAAGCACCGATTGATAAATATGCATGGTTAACGCAGGAAAAGATTGTAGAAGGGGCACATGAAGCAATACGCCGTAAAGCAGGTACATATTGTATTGTAGCGTCTGGTCGTCGTCCGACGGATAAAGAGGTAAATCACGTAATTGGAGCAGTTAAGGAAATTCGTGAAACGACAGACTTGAAGATTTGTTGTTGTTTAGGTTTCTTAAATGAAGATCAAGCAGGACGTTTAGCGGAAGCAGGCGTGCACCGTTATAACCACAACTTAAATACACATGAAAATAATTACGATAGTATTTGTTCAACTCATACGTATGATGATCGTGTTGATACAGTTCAAAAAGCAAAACAAGCTGGTATTTCTCCATGCTCTGGAGCGATTTTTGGCATGGGAGAAACAATTGAAGAGCGTGCTGAAATTGCATTTGAATTACAACGTATAGATGCAGATTCTATCCCTTGTAATTTCCTTGTTGCTGTAAAGGGGACACCTCTTGAAGGGCAAAAAGAGTTAACGCCAGTAGAATGTTTAAAAGTACTGGCAATGATGCGTTTTGTAAACCCAACAAAAGAAATTCGTATTTCTGGAGGACGTGAAATCAATTTACGTTCTGTACAGCCAATCGGTTTATTTGCAGCAAATTCTATTTTTGTCGGGGACTACTTAACGACAGCTGGACAAGAGCCGACTGCGGACTGGGGTATGATTGCAGATTTAGGATTTGAGATTGAAGAATGTGCATTATAAGATAGATGAAAAAGCAAACTTGTAAAAGGGTTTGCTTTTTTTGTAAATAAAATGTAATAAATAGTTGTGAACGCTTGATATTATTGGTTTTTGAGCGGAAAAAAGAATTTTTGTGGACGAATTTTCCAAGCCCTAGTTGTACATAGTAAATATGTAATTTATATTGGGTTGGAGGATTTTACATGTACAAATACATATTAGCGATTATGACTTGTTTAATTTTAATAAAAGCAATAAGTTCTGATCCAGTTAAGGCTGCTGAAAATCCTGAACAAAAAGAGATGCAACAAAGAATCGAACAACACTTTCGAACGAAAGCTGAACATTTTGGATTGAAAACGGAAGGAAAAGATTTAAAGGAAGTTAGAAAAGAAATTACTATTATAGAAGAAGCGAAAAAAAGAGAGAATGTATGGAGAACAGCACAAGCTCTTCATATAAAAACAGAAGGAAAAACGATGAATGAATTAATAAAAGATGTACAAAAAAAGGTGAAAAAATAAAAAGAGGCCGCAGCCTCTTTTTTTATGTCCATTGTTTTGATAAGTGAGCCATTTCAATTGCAGCAACAGCTGATTCATATCCTTTATTACCAGCTTTCGTACCTGCGCGTTCAATCGCTTGTTCAATTGTTTCTGTCGTTAATACGCCGAAAATAACTGGGATGTCCATTTGTAGTGATAAAGACGCAACACCTTTTGCTACTTCATTACAAACGTAATCGTAGTGAGTTGTAGCACCTCGGATTACAGTACCTAATGTAATAACAGCATCATACTTTCCGCTACTAGCCATCTTTTTAGCGATTAAAGGAATTTCAAATGCACCAGGAACCCAAGCAACATCAATATCATTTTCTTCTACACCGTGACGCTTTAATCCGTCTAAAGCGCCGCCAAGTAACTTACTTGTAATAAATTCGTTAAAACGTCCAACAACAACTCCAACTTTTAATCCTGTACCAACTAAATGACCTTCGAATACCATAATAAATCTCTCCTTTAATTATAAGTTTAGTAAGTGTCCTAATTTGTTTAATTTCGTTTGTAAATACGATTTATTCTCTTCTTTTGCTGGCATTTGCAACGGTACACGCTCGACTACTTCTAAATCGTAACCTTGTAAGCCAGCAATTTTTCTTGGGTTATTCGTTAATAATCGTAAACTTTGTAAACCTAAATCTTTTAATATTTGTGCTCCGATACCGTAATCACGAAGATCAGCAGGGAAGCCGAGTTTTTCATTTGCTTCTACAGTATCGAATCCTTCTTCTTGTAATTTATAAGCACGAAGCTTATTAAGAAGCCCAATGCCTCTTCCTTCTTGTCTCATATAAAGAAGAACACCTTTTCCTTCACGCTCAATTTGAGCAAGTGCTGCATGGAGTTGTGGTCCGCAATCGCAGCGATGTGAACCGAATACATCTCCTGTTAAGCATTCAGAATGAACACGCACAAGTACCGGTTCACCTATTGAAATATCACCTTTTACAAGTGCGATATGTTCTTTCGTATCTAATGAGTTAGAATAGCCAATTGCGTGGAAAGTACCGAAATCTGTAGGTAATGTAATTTCCACCTCTCTCGTCACAAGTGTTTCATGATGGCGGCGGTAAGCAATTAAATCTTCTATTGTAATCATTTTTATATCAAATTGTTTTGCGCATTCTATTAAATCAGGTACACGTGCCATCGTGCCGTCCTCATTTATAATCTCGCAAATAACTCCAGCTGGTTCGGCACCGCATAGCTTCGCTAAATCAACAGCAGCTTCTGTATGACCTGCACGACGCAGGACACCGCCTTCTTTCGCAATTAATGGAAAGATATGTCCAGGTCGATTGAAATCAGCGCCTTTTGATGCGGGGTTTAACAATTCTTGTATCGTAGTTGCACGTTCGTGAGCGCTAATCCCTGTTGTTGTAGAAACATGGTCAATGCTCACTGTAAACGCAGTATGATGTGAATCTGTATTATGAGATACCATTGGTTCTAATTGTAGACGTTCTGCGTACCCTGCTGTAATCGGTACACAAACGAGACCACGGCCATGTGTAATCATAAAATTAATTGTTTCTGGTGTAATGTACTCTGCTAAAGCAATAAAATCGCCTTCATTTTCTCGGTTTTCATCATCACATACGATAACGACTTTACCTTGTTTTAAATCTTCTAGAGCTTCTTCAATACGATGAAACATTGTGCTTCCCCCTTATAGAAATCCGTTTTCTTGTAAAAAGCTTTCAGTCATTGAACCTACTCGTTTTGTAGGTTTAGTAATAAAGCGTTCGATATATTTACCAATCATGTCACACTCAATGTTTACGATATCTCCGGCATTTTTTTCTCCAATGACAGATTCGCTTACTGTGTGCGGGATGAGTGAAATCGTTATGGAAGATTCGTCTATATCAAATATCGTTAAACTCGTTCCATCAACAGCAATGGATCCTTTATGCAAACAATAGCGCAGCAGTTCATCAGAAATTGCTATTTTGTAATAGACGGCATTGTAATGTTGTTTTTTATTTAAAATCGTTCCGATGCCATCAATATGTCCTGAAACGAAATGTCCACCGAATCGTCCGTTTGCAGCCATTGCTCGCTCTAAATTTACTTTAGAGTGCGGTTTAAGCATGCGAAGTGATGTCGACTGCATCGTTTCAGGCATTGCATCAACTGTAAATGAAGTAGTTGTAAAGCTTGTTACAGTTAAGCAAATACCGTTAACCGCGATACTATCACCTAAGTGAACATCTGATAAAATTTTCTTTGCATGAATCGTTAATTTCATCGCTTCTCCACTTTGTTGCATGTTTGCTATCGTTCCTAATTCTTCTACAATTCCTGTAAACATTTTGTCACCTCGTTTCGGGCATTCGCAACGATTTTTATATCATCACCAATTTGTTTCATCTCTTGAATTTTCAAGGAAAGCGCATCTTGTAATTTTGAAAAACCATTTCCTCCAAATAAAGTAGGAGCATCTTTCCCACCAATTAATTTCGGGCTTATATAGGTTACAATTTCATTAAAATTGTTTGTTTTTAAGAAACTTGCATGAATCGATTGGCCACCTTCAACGAATAGAGAAAGAATTTGTTTTTCTCCAAGAAAGGAAAGAAGGTCCTCGATTTCTATATGCTTCGTTTCCATTTGGAATATAGCTATATTTTTAGATTCATAAGAAGATATCTTCTCTTTCTTTACATCCTTACCGACAATAATCCATGTCGGTGCTAAACCATCTGTTATAACATGAGAAGATGGTGGTGTTCGTAAATGGGTATCTAAAACAACGCGAATAGGATGTTTCCCACCATTTGGAATTCTTGTTGTTAAATGAGGATTATCAGCTATAACTGTATTCACTCCAACAAGAATTGCATCATGTATATGGCGATATTGGTGAACATCAGCACGTGCTTCTTCACCTGTAATCCACTTACTTTCACCAGTTACAGTTGCTGTTTTTCCATCTAAGCTCATCGCTGTTTTGATTGTTACAAAAGGGCGTTTCGTTTTCATGTAGTGAAAAAAGTAGCGATTTAATAAAACTGCTTCTGCTTCAAGAACACCGGTAGTTACTTCAATTCTAGCTTCCTCTAATCTTCTTTTTCCGTTACCAGAAACGAGCGGATTACAATCGAGAGTAGCAATTACAACACGCTTAACTCCTTTTTCGATGAGCAATTCACAACAAGGTGGTGTTTTTCCAAAGTGGCTACACGGTTCCAGTGTTACATAAACGGTAGCGTCTTTGGCGTTCTGACCAGCCATTTGAAGGGCATGAACTTCTGCGTGTTCTTCACCAGCTCGTAAATGAGCCCCCATACCAACGATGTTTCCATCTTTTACAACAACAGCACCAACCATAGGATTTGGACTTGTTTGTCCTGATGTTCCTTCTGCTAACAGCAGGGCAATCCTCATATATTCTTGATCTGTCATTTTCTTCACCTCTCCTAAAAAAATCAAAAAACCCCAAGGATTTAATATCCTTGGGGTTTGGGAGACGTGATTTCTAGAAATATAGTTTGAATACGAAAGCATAGGAAAGAAACCTAGCAAAATATCGAATTTTTAAACGCTAGTTGTCTCTTTTTATTTCAGTATAAAAAATAAGTATAGAAAATTAAACATATATAAAGAATCAAAATGAATCTTTAAAAATATGCATACTGAAATAAAAGTGTATTCACTATATAAAAAACTAGAAACATATCCTTCTCCCATCCAGACTATACTGTCGGCCCTAGAGTTTCACTAGATCCACCGTTTTCGAGTTGAAAACGGGTCACGGACTTAGAAGTTTTCACTTCATCACCGCCGGTTGGGAATTTCACCCGACCCCGAAGGATGCTGTTTGCTCAAATTATAGCACAAAAAAAATAAAAGGCTAGTAAAAAATATTCGAATGTGAAGAATTGTGTGAAAATATATGTAGGCTGGAATGGAAATAAAAGTATTAGAAATGTTGTAAGGAGAAGGGATATAACGGAGTTGCTAAAAAGAAAAAACATGCACAAAAAAATGTGCATGTCACATGTAAAATTATTCTGCCTCTGGTGCTCTAACAACAGACTCGAATTTACCTTTATGCGAAGCGTCGCAATAAGGCATATTTTTTGATAAACCACAACGGCATAAAGAAAATGCCGGTTTTGCTGGGAATACATTCCCTTGTGAGTCGACTAATTCTACGTCCCCTGTAACGCGAAAAGAGCCATTATCATTTACTTTAATTTGTACTTTTGCCAACGTTATCCCTCCTTCCCAAACGCTTAATTTCATCATATAATCAAGGGAAGTGCTTGGCAATATAAAGTGAAACTTTAATTAGTGGGGGAGGCATCCCCCACTAATTATTATTTGAACCAATCGGGCTTTTAGGGGCAGTTAATCTCCCGCCTAACTTCTTTGTTTCAGCCGAATTTTGAGGTGGGAGTTTTACTGCCCACAAATAGCGGGGAAAAAAGAGCACTTTGTTTGAGAAAGAAGAGAGTGTTATAATAGTTTTCATAACTGACTAGAGTAAGGTGACGAGAGATGGATAAACAATTACATACATTACGAAACATTGCAAATGAGCGCACGTGGGCATCATTTTTGAATGATAATCATCCATATAGTTTGTTACATTGGTCCATTGCAGGTGTAGGGCAAGAGGTAAAGGATGTTTGGTTACTTCAAGATGAAGTAACATTTCAAACGACAGAATTTCCAACGTTAGATGATGCAATGCAATGGATTTCTGAAAATATGGAACAAGTTACAGACGTTTTAGCGCAATAAAAAAACAGGCTTATGCAAGCCTGTTTTTTGTTTCTTTCACATATGTGTTTAAAAATTGATCGATGGCTGCTTCGTACTCTTCTTTATTTTCGTTATAAGAGCAAGCGTGTGCACCGTGTTCTGCAATATAAAGTTGCTTATTATTTTCTTTCGCTTCATATAACGCTTTTGTCATATCAGCTAAAATATAGTCATCATCTTTACTATGAATAAAGAGAACGGGATTGTTAATGTTTTTTATACAGTCGATTGGTGAAACTTCACGAATTGTATAACCGTCACGAACTTTTAAAAATGCGTTTGCTAAAGGTAATAAAGGCCATTTTGGTAAATGGAATTCAACCTTTAAACGGTGCTGTAATTGTCCGTGAAAATCAGAGAAAGGACAATCTGCAATATAGAAATCAGCGCCATCTTCTACAAGTCCTGCGTATTGAAGAATTGTTGCGGCTCCCATAGATTCACCATGAATACCAAGTGTAATATTGGTTCCAAAACGGTTTTTTAGCCAGTCAACTACGGATTTCAAATCATGCTTTTCATAGTATCCATAGCTTGTTGTTTTTCCGCCAGTTTTACCATGACGACGATGATCGTAAATGAGGACATTATATCCCCTTTTTAAGAATAAGTTTGCATATTTTACAGAGTTTATTTTATTTACAGTTACACCGTGGCAAAAAACCATAAACTTATTGGAATGACCAGCAGGAATGTAATATCCGTGAAGGTCGTATCCGAATTGTGAAGGGATATGAATTTCTTCTTTATGAAGAGCATCAAAATCCTCTATACGAAAATGTTTTTTCGTTTCTCTTTCGAGTACTTCTTCCTCTGTTTTTTTCTTTAAGTACATCACTTTATTTGTAAAGAAAATCCCAAGGGCAGTTATTGCACCTAGTATAGTAAACAATGCTGCAAAAAAACGTTTCATACTTTACCTCATCCTCCAAATACCGTTACATGTGATACACTTATATTGTATCACAATGATATAAAAGGGGAGAAATAGGAAATGCTGCATATACAAAAAATTACGCCAGCGATGAAAGAAACAATCCGAATGTTCATGTGTAAGAACTGGGGAAGTTCATTGATGGTTTCACGTGGTAAGGGACATCAGTTAGAAGAGTTGCCAGGATTTGTTGCGCTCTCAGATGACAGAATAATCGGAATTATAACGTATGAAGTGACCGGAAATATGTGTGAAATTGTATCGCTAGATAGCTTTGAAGAAAGAAAAGGAATAGGGACGAAACTTGTGGATTGTGTATTACAAGTTGCAGAAGAAGAGCGGTGCAGACAGGTTTGGCTTATTACAACAAATGATAATATGAATGCGTTACGATTTTACCAAAAACGTAATTTTGTAATGACTAATTTATATGTGAATGCGGTAGAGAAGGCACGAAAAATAAAGAAAGAAATTCCACGTATTGGATATGATAATATCCCAATTTTACATGAAATTCAGTTGGAGTATCATTTAGTCAAATGATGTAACAATTTTCAGAAATATGAGTTATTAATCTTGACGGATAGTG
The DNA here is from genome assembly GCF_049310765.1 of Bacillus sp. PSXD-155. Taxonomy (NCBI): domain Bacteria; kingdom Bacillati; phylum Bacillota; class Bacilli; order Caryophanales; family Bacillaceae; genus Bacillus; species Bacillus sp. PSXD-155. Next base: position 212,825 of record NZ_JBMOWC010000006.1, read on the forward strand.
TAATTTAGGTTACCGTAAAATTGTAATCTATTACCATATTAAGGGGTGACGATGTGGCAACTATACGTGATGTTGCAAAATTGGCAGGTGTTTCAGTCGCAACCGTTTCACGAGTTATTAATGAAAAAGGATACGTTCATGAGGACACAGTAAAACAAGTAAAGGAAGCAATTGAAGAATTACGTTATAGGCCAAACAGTGCAGCGAAGCCACTATTTAAAGAGAATTCAACGATAATTGCATTACTTGTAGATAATTTATGTAACCAATCAAACATCACTTTGCTACATTGTATTGAGGAAATAGCATATAAAGAAGGCTATCAAATCATTATTTGTAATATAGAGAATAAAGATAGATACATACATATGCTGAAGCAAAATAACATTGCAGGTGTTATTTTGACGAGAGCAGTTTTTAAAAGTGTAGGAGAAATTCCATTTCCGTTTGTTGTGATCGATGAGCAACAATCACATAGAAATTATTATGAAAGTGGACAGAGAGCTGTTTCTTTATTAAAAGAGAAAGGGTGTCACTTTCTTGCATATTTCGGTGAGGGAGAAGAAAGTGAAGAAATGGAAGATTATATAGCAGGGTTTTTAGACGCTGTTTGGGATGAAGGAATCTCTTATCGAGAAGAATGTGTACAAGGGTATACAAATAAACAATTTATTACATTATTGCAAAACAATCCGTATATAGATGGAATTGTAACCTCAAGTGATCAGATTGCTATTGAGTTAATTCGGTCAGCGAGATTTCTAAATATACATATACCAGATAAATTAAAAATTGTTGGACCTAATGGGAGCATAGAGTGTGAATGGATAGGTTCATCACTACCGGCAATTGAAAGCTATGTCAAAGATAATGGAAAATTAGCTTTTCAACAATTAAAAGGAAAAATAAAAAAGTAAAAGGTGCGTTTTATACGCACCTTTTTATAATGTAATTGCGGCAATAAAACCAAATATAAGTAACGGTATATTGTAATGTAGAAAAGTGGGTACACATGTATCCCATATATGATGGTGCTGACCATCAGCATTTAAACCGGATGTTGGTCCAAGGGTACTATCCGATGCTGGAGATCCTGCGTCACCTAGTGCTCCGGCTGTACCGATAATTGCAATTGTGGCCATTGGACTAAATCCAAGCTGAATGCAAAGAGGTACAAAAATGGTTGTTAAGATAGGGATGGTTGAAAAGGATGAACCAATTCCCATTGTAACGAGAAGTCCAATAACGAGCATAAGAAATGCAGCGAGTGGTTTATTATTTCCGATTATATGTGCACTCGTTTGCACCAGAGATTCAACATGTCCTGTTTTTCGAAGAACAGCGCCGAATCCAGCGGCAGCAATCATAACAAAGCCAATAAAGGACATCATACGCATTCCGCTTGTTAATATCGCATCTGCTTCTTTAAGTGGTAGACTGCCGCTAACCGATAAGACGATAATACCTGCTAAAGCACCAAAAATCATTGATTCTGTTGTTAATTGAACAGTTAATGTAGCAATGATAGATAATAACCCGAAAGTAATGCTACGTTTTGTATAGGGAACGATTTCATTTTCGGTAGTATGAATTTGTTCTGTTTCATACGTACGAGGTTTTCGGTACGTAATGAATACCGCTACACATAATCCAATAATCATACCAATTGCTGGAATAGTCATTGCTTTTGGAATAAGTGTGACATCAAATGTAAGGCCGCTTTGCGCAGCGTTGGTTTGTAATACGTCATGATAAATTTTTCCGAATCCTGCAGGGATCCACATATAAGGAGTAATCAATCCAAATGTAATAATACATGTGACAAGTCTGCGATCCACTTTCAGCTCATTTAATACTTTTAAAAGTGCTGGAATTAAGATGGGGATGAAAGCAATGTGAACAGGAATCACATTTTGTGAGAAACAAGCCATCGTTAAAATAATGAATAAAATAAGTATTTTAGAATAAACTTGTTTTTTCGTGTCTTGTTCATTGCCAATCCATTTTAATGCAGTTTGAATCATAGCATCTGGAAGTCCTGTTTTGGAAAGGGAAATAGCGAAACCACCAAGCATTGCATAACTTAAAGCGATTGGAGCACTGTTTCCAAGACCAGTTGTAAAAGTGTTAATCGTTTCTGAAATACCGAGTCCGCCGATAATTCCGCCTGTTAAAGCTCCAACAATGATGGCGACAATGACCTGGACACGTAACAAACTAAGCAATAGCATAATTGCTACTGCGACGAGTACAGCGTTCATAATAAATGTAATCTCCCTAAATTTTTATTCTGTTAAGACAAGTAAATATGAAACATTTTGCTATGTTTATACATACTTGCGACATATTATTATAAAATGTTTTCTATGAAATGTAAAAGAGCCTTTTGTTACTAATGCTGAAAAGCTAGCTCTTGTTTAATTGATTGCAAAGAATTAGCGAATAATTCTGGTTCTTCTAAATCAGGAGAATGTGCTGAATTTGGGAACCAAATCATCTTTTTTATAGGCGCTTCAATAATATCGCAATATTCCTGAACAAGTGCATAAGGAGTTTGATAATCATAGCGACCAGAACAAAAATAAACTGGAATAGATAAACTTGAGATAGAAGAAAAGAAATCGATTGTCAGCATTTCTTCCCATAAAACGCCAGATTTTAAATTTCCTGCGAGAAACTTGAACCAATCTAATAGCGTATACTCAGGAGAAAAGAAACCTTTTCGTATGAAAGAAAAGGAAGATCCGTTTTGGATTGCGCCTCCAAATGTGCCAAGCCACTTTCTTTGAATAATGAGACGTCTCGTATCTAAAAATGGTGGTTTGCCTAATTTTAAAAGGGAAGCTAATGCTTTTTTATGATCATGTTTTTTTGCAGAATGAATTAAATGTTGATATAGCAATTCTTCATTTTGTTTCATATGTACAATTTGCCCAATACCGATGTAAGCCTCGATATACTTTGGATATTGATGTGCTATGTTAAGCCCAATAATACTTCCCCAAGAATGACCAGCGAGAAATAGTTTTTGTTTGTTGAACCTTTTAAGTACATATTGAATCACTTCTTTTGCATCGGAAACGAATTGTTCAATTGTGAAATTTGCTCCGAAATCTTTCATTGAAAAGGATTTACCAGCCCCGCGCTGATCCCAATTAATAACAATAAATTGCTTCTCTAATTCTTTTTGAAAATGGCGAATAAATCCGATTTGTGCCATCCCAGGTCCGCCGTGACAGCATAATAAAATAGGTTGCTCTACGTTTTGTCCACGCATAAGGAGAGTTTGTTTTCGATTATTTATCATAACGCTTTCTATCGTAGCGATACTATTAGGAATGAGTTGTTTGTTTTCGTTATAGAACTGAGGGGTGTAGCTACGAAAAAGCATATTGAAAACCTCCTTTTGTGAAATCGTATGAATCGCACAGGCTATTCATTTTGCATATACTGTTAGAAAATAAAATCATTGTAACATACCATACTAGTGTCATTTCAACACGGGAGGAGGGAAATTGTGACGATTGGAGAAATTATAGATGGTTTAAACAGACGTGAATCCATCGCTATTATAGCAAAACGTCTTGAAATAAGCCCGTATACATTATCGAAGAAATTAAGATTGATTGGATACGAATATGATGGAGAGCAGAAGAAACGTATTTTTGTAGGAGATGGAGAAGAACCACGTCACTTACAACTCCAAGAAGCGACCGCCCTTCAATATGAGAAAACAGATTATCAATTATTAATTTACGAGCAATTACAAAGCATTTATGAGTTACTAAGAAAAAGAGGCGAAGTAATTGCACCAATTATGAGTAAGAGTACAGAGAAAAAGAGACGAACCTTTTCTATTAATACAGAAATATTAGCAAGATTGGACCTTATATCAGAATCGAAAGGAATTCAAAAGTCTAAACTTGTAGAAGAGGCGTTGCAACAATTTTTACAGCAATATGAAGTTGACAAAACATCACATTTTGATAATTAAAGAAAAGGATACTATGTTCATTGGAAGAACGAGTATCCTTTTTATGATGTATATTACGTATAAAATAGAGGATCAGTACAAATCCTTTATGGCGTGAAAAATAAAATTTATTATTAGAGAAACACTTAATTTACTTTTTGAATTCTTCCATCAATAACTGGCTGAATTGGTTCTTTTAATTGTTTTACGTAATCGACTAACGCTTCAAAGTCGTTTGGACCAGTTTCTGCATTTTTACCATTTTTAAATGATACGAATCCGTCACCGCCAGAAGCTAAGAAGGCATTTGCGACTACGCTATACGTTTTAGATGGAGATAATTCTTCTCCGTTTGTTAAACGTATATTTGTAACTTTTTCACCGTTTGTTTTATTTGCATCCCACGTATATTGAATACCTGAAATTTGAAGCATTCTTGTTGTTCCTTTTTGCCATTGCTGATTTAAAATATCGCGAATGTCTTGACCTGTTAAATCTACTTTAATCAATTGATTTCCAAAAGGTTGAATGCCGTATAACTCACCCCACGTAATATCACCAGCATCTAAGTCATTACGAATGCCACCAGGATTCATGAGGGCGATTTGAGTTTGCATCGTTTGACGCTGAGCATCGGCAACTAAATTTCCAAGAGTGGACTCACCAGCATCATTTTGTTTACGGTCGATAGGTGCTGTAGATTTTCCGACCACTTCATTTACAAGTGGTGCGATTTTTTCTTTATATTGATCTAGTTTTTTCTTTACTTGTTTATCAGGTTCTACACCTTCATGATACGTTGTAACAACTTCAGCTTTTTTCTTTACAATATCCTTTGTTTTACGATCAATTGTTACATCCACGTCTGAGAAAGCCGTTCCGTATGAATTTGCTTGGACAATTAGTTTATTATTTACTGTACCATTTACATACGTATGACTATGTCCACCGAAAATAACATCAACTTCTGGGTCTGTTTCATTTGCAATTCGAGTAAGATCGCCATTTGTTACCCCAGACTCATCGGTTGTTCCACCGACATGAGCAAGAACGACGATCGATTTAACGCCGAGGCGTTTTAATTGTTGTGTTGATTTATTAATTGCTTCTACTTCATCAGTAATTTGTACATTTTTAAGCATCGTAGGCATAACAACATTTGGTGTATCAGTTGTAACAACACCAATGAATCCAACAGGAACACCATCTACCATTTTTACAGTAAATGGTGGTAAAAATAAGCGGCCAGTTGATTTGTTATAGAAGTTAGCAGCTACATAGGGGAAGTTAGCCCCTTTGAAATTCCCTGTTTTTTCATGATATCCACCGTAAATGAGGCGTTTCATTTCATCAATGCCTTCATCAAATTCATGGTTTCCGATTGTACCAACATCAAATTTTAAATCATTTAAAAATTCAATCGTCGGTTCATCTTGTAATAATGCTGAAACTGGTGGACTAGCTCCGACGATATCACCAGCATGTACGAGAAGTGTATTAGGGTTTTGTTTTTTACGTTCTTTTAAATAAGTAGCTAAGTAATCAGCGCCACCAGCTTCTTTATTATTGATTTTTTTAACAGTATCTAGTTGTCCATGGAGATCATTAATACCAAGCATTTGTACGTCTATGTAGCGGTTTTGTTCAGCTGGATTCTGAGATGGGGGAGCGGCAAATACGCTTGAAAAAGTAATAGTGCTTAAAACAGCAACGGCAGGAATAATTTTTTTCCACATAATATAATTCTCCTCTTTTTATAATCTGACATCATACGACATAATTTTAATAGATTCATAGGATTATAGCTACATAAAAATTTAGTATTTTCGAAAAATTAACATATTTACAAAAAGTGAATAATAGAGTAAAGACCCTTTTTTATTGTCGATTTCATCGTGTATCTACTATAATGGAGAAAAAAGTAAAAGGTGAGTAGCATGAAGAAAAAGAAACAAAGACAAATGCAAAGACAATCGCAAGTGAATCAACCAAAGAAAGAAACACTTACATTAGGCGATCAATTAAATGATTCACTCATGCAACAATTAAAGAGTAAGAAGAAAGAGTTGCAAGTGAGAGAAGAGGAAAAAGAGGCAGCTGAACTGGAAAGAAAGCGCCAAGAACAAAAAGAACGTGAAAAGAATAAATCATTTGAAGAACTGCTAAGTGAAAGTAACCTTACTTGGAAAGACTTTAAATAATAAAAAAATGATCAGTGAAATACCACTGATCATTTTTTGACGAGCTTGTAAGAAAAGGGGAGTTAGAATGAGAAAAATTGTCGTTGTTCCACATGAAAACCATTGGATTGAAAAATTTCAAATGGAGGCTGAAAGATTAAAATCAGCGATGCCAGAAACGGTGAAAATGCATCATATTGGAAGTACGTCAGTGCCCGGACTGGCAGCTAAACCTATTATTGATATAATCATGGAAGTAGAAAATATCGAAAGAGTAGATGGGTGGAATGAACGATTTATAGAGCTTGGTTACATCGTAAAAGGGGAAAATGGTATTTCAAGACGCCGATATTTTATTCATGGAACTGAGGAAAAACGTTCGTATCATTTACACGTGTTTGAAAAAGGAAATCCAGAGATAGTAAGGCATTTAGCGTTTCGTGATTATATGATGGCTCATTGTGAAGAAGCAGAGGCATATGCAACCTTAAAGAAAGAATTAGCCGAAAAGTATACATATGATGGCACGTTATATACGGAAGGGAAAAATGAGTTTGTGCGCAATGTGGATAAAAAAGCGAAAGAATGGAGAGAAAATAACGTGAATGAATGAGTTCACGTTATTTTTTAGCTATATAAAAGTGTTATGTAAACTGTACGTATGTTTTGACTTTTTGGATGAATATTGTTGAAATAAAGTTATGGCTTATAAATAATGTAACAATGAAAGGGAGACGACTGTGCATATTCCAACAACTACACTTCATAATGGCGTGAAAATGCCGATGATTGGTCTAGGCGTATATAAAGCGAAAGAAGGAGACGAAGTAAAACAAGCAGTAAAAACAGCGTTAGAGGTTGGATACCGTTCGATTGATACAGCGACTGTATATGAAAATGAAAGCGGTGTCGGAGAGGCGATACGTGAATCAGGAATTCCAAGAGAAGACCTATTTATTACAACAAAAGTATGGAACGACGATCAAGGATATGAGGAGACACTAGAGGCGTTTGAAAAGAGTTTAAAAAAATTACAAATGGACTATGTAGATTTATATTTAATACATTGGCCGGTAAGAGGGAAGTATGTTGATACGTACCGAGCTTTAGAGAAATTGTATGAAGAAGGTAAAGTGCGTGCGATTGGTGTTTCTAATTTTCATAAACATCATTTAGAACTATTATTACCAAATTGCAAAGTGAAGCCGATGGTAAACCAAGTGGAACTTCATCCGATGTTGACGCAATTTGAGTTGCGAAATTATTGTCAAGATGAGCAAATTCAAATGGAAGCATGGAGTCCGTTAATGAGGGGCGGAGAAGTATTCCAGCATCCAATCATTCAGGCTATTGCTAACAAATATGAAAAAACAACTGCACAAGTTATATTAAGGTGGGATATTCAAAGCGGGATTGTTACAATTCCTAAATCTGTTACACCATCTCGTATTAAAGAAAACTTTACTATTTCTGATTTTGCACTAACTGAAGAAGAGATACGTCAAATTAACACGTTGAATCGTGATTTACATGTAGGAACGAATCCTGATAAATATGATACGTTATAAAAAAGACTGTCTCCTAATACTGGAGACAGTCTTCTGTTTTATCGGTAATTCGATATTTTTAACGATGCAAAGCATATGTGTCATATTTAACAATTTTTTGAAGTTGTATATATTCTTCTTTCGTTAAAGGTAACTGTTGACTAGCTCGTATATTTTCCTGTAATTGTTGAAGAGAGCTTGCACCAGGTATAACAGCTGCAACAGTCTTATTATGTAAGCAATATTGAATAGCTGTTCCTGTTAAAGAGCGTTCTCCAATCATTTCTTTTACACTTGCTAGAGTTGCATGTAATTCATCGTAAGAATAAGAGAGATAATCCTTTTCCTTTACTCTTTCTATCTTTCTTGCATTATTGTCAGTTAAAATTCCTTTTGCAAGTGGCCCGCGGGCAATGACGCTAATTTGGTGTTCATTTAGAAGGGGGAACCATTCTTCTGGACGACGATTTAAAAGGTTATATTCCATTAGTACACTAACGATGTTTGAGCGTTTTGCATATTCACGAACGACATTTGGGCGTATAGAAGAAATACCGTAATGGCGAATAATACCTTCCTTTTTCAATTCTTCAAAAGCTTCAATTGTTTCATCTATTGGATCTTCAATTGTTCCGCCATGAAGTTGGTAAAGGTCAATATAATCAGTTTGAAGTCTACGTAAACTTTCCTTTACTTCAGTCTTTATGTAAGCTTTAGAAGGATCCCAAGACCAGCCATTTTTTTCTTCTGTCCAACGATTTCCAACCTTCGTTGTAAGTACAATTTGGTCTCTTCTTCCCTTCAAGGCTTTTCCAACAAATTCTTCATTTAATCCGTAATCATATAAATCTGCTGTATCAAAAAAATTAATTCCTAAATCGATCGCTTCATCGATAATATGCATAGCTTCTGTTTCAGATGTACCGAGAGACATACAGCCAAGGCCCATTTCTGTAACAAACAAATCTGAGTTTCCTAATTGACGTTTTTTCATAGGTCAACCTCCTTACCTTTATTGTACGAGAGGGAAAAGAGGTTGACAAACGTTTACTTTCCGCTTCGCATTAACTGCCCGTAAAAGCATGATTAATGTTTCACTTTATTTGCTGTAATCCACTCTTGTACAGTTGTATACTCTTTGCTATATTGCTTTAGCTTATGGCGAATTTGCCATGCTTTTCCGACTAAAGTGACGCGATTTGGTAAAATATAAACTTTCATTTCTATCACGCTCCTTTCAATGTGGTAAAATGTATGAGGAAAGAATAGGAAATAGAACAGGGAGATGAAGTAGTATGAGTAATCTTGCAGAGAGAACAGTAAAAACTGAGCCAATTTTTGATGGTAGAGTTATAAAAGTTCGTGTTGATGATGTAGTATTACCAAATGGAGCAATGAGTAAACGTGAAATTGTAAATCACCCTGGTGCAGTTGCTATTATTGCTATTACTGATGAGGGGAAAATTGTGCTTGTTGAGCAGTATCGTAAAGCACTTGAAAAGGCGATTATAGAAATTCCGGCTGGCAAGTTAGAACCTGGTGAAAAACCTGAGGTAACAGCAGTTCGTGAATTAGAAGAGGAAACAGGATATGTATGTGAAAATATGGAGCTCATTACTTCTTTCTATACATCTCCAGGATTCGCAGATGAAATTTTATATGTATATAAAGCGACAGGTTTGACAAAAAAAGAAAATAAAGCTGAGTTAGATGAAGATGAGTTTGTAGAATTAATGGAAGTATCGTTAGAAGAAGCGATTACTCTTATGAAAGATCTTCGTATTCATGATGCGAAGACGATGTTTGCAGTACAATATTTACAATTACAAAAATAAACACTCGCCAAAGGCGAGTGTTTTTTAATTGATTTTTGCATATACACGTGCATCACGTAAGCTACCATCTGGTGCTAGGAAATCATTTTCCATTGTACCTTCTAGAATGAATTCTAAACGTTCTGCTAAGCTACATGCATTTATATTTGTTGCATCAGTACGAATTTCAATTCTTCTAGCGCCTAGTTTATCAAAGGCGAACTGAATTGCACCTTTAACAGCTTCGGTCATATAGCCTTGTTTTGTATAGGCACTATGTAGCCAGAAGTGAAGTGAAAACTTTGGAATATCCCAGTTTTCAGGCTTTAGTGTAATTGCTCCGATGAATGTACCAGATACTTTATCGTATAAGTGAAAATCAAGTGTTTCACGAAGTAAAAACTGTCCGTGAGCTTCGCGAACAATTTCTTCAGCACTCTCTTCTGTTTCAGCGTTAATTGGTATCCACGGTACTAAGTCTTCTAGAGAAGCTTGGATTGCTTCATATACTTCTGCACCATCCCCTGGAAATGGTTTACGAACTTGCAAGCGTTCAGTTTGAAATAATGTTGGAAAATCTAATAATAATGGTTTCAAGAGAAATCCCTCCTATTCTCTACTTTTTAGTTTAGCAAAGTAGAGCGGAATTTCAATGTTAATTCGTCATACTTTTTTCTTTCTTTCATACATTTTTAATAAGAGTGTGAACGGAGGGAAGAAAAATGTGGCGAAAAAATTGGCAAGACCGTGTAATGTCTCACATACAGGAAAACTCTTCATTATATATATTTAACGCTGTTTTATTATTGATGGGAGTAATATTCGGAGCCATTCTCGTGAATAGTTTACAAATCAATCAAAAACAAGATTTATCATTTTATTTACAACGTTTTTTTGGACAAGTCTCTAAAGGAGAATTTGCCATTGCGGGCGAAATGTTTCGAGAAAGTTACTTTTCGCAATTAAAATACATCGGATTTATTTGGATTTTAGGAATTTCAATTATTGGCTTACCACTTATTTTTATTTTATTATTTGTAAAAGGAGTTGTCGTTGGATTTACAGTTGGTTTTTTAGTAAGTCAGCATGGATGGAATGGACTATTATTAGCATTTGTATCTGTTTTGCCACAAAATTTAATTATCATTCCAGTCTTTCTCGTTATGACAACCATTGCTGCAAGTTTTTCTTTACGGATGATTAGGCATCAATTTATTAGAAAAATAACCGAGCCACTATTACCATTATTAATCCGTTATACATGCTTCTTTCTCGTAATTGGAGTGGTGTTAGCACTTGCTTCTAGTGTGGAGGCTTACGCATCACCAGTTTTAATGAAAGAAGTCGTTGAGGCTATTAATAAAAAATAAATACTTTTTGAGAATAATTATCAATTTGTTTTTATTGTTTTTTCTTTTGACAGAAGCCCTTCTTCTGATATAATGGTGTAAGAGTGGCGAGGAGGGAGTAGTACCGAATGGAAGAAAGAATTGAACGAATTAAGAAGCAATTACATGCAGCGAGCTACAAATTAACACCGCAACGTGAAGCAACAGTTCGTGTGCTGCTAGAAAATGAAGAAGATCATTTAAGCGCAGAAGATGTTTACCTCCTTGTAAAAGAAAAGTCGCCAGAGATCGGATTAGCAACCGTCTATCGAACTTTAGAACTATTATCTGAGTTAAAAGTTGTCGATAAGATTAACTTCGGAGACGGTGTTTCACGCTATGACTTACGCCAAGAAGGTGCGCAGCGTTTCCACCATCATTTGATTTGTACACAATGTGGTGCTGTACAAGAAATACAAGAAGATTTACTTGGTGAAGTGGAAAGGAAAGTAGAACGAGACTGGAGCTTTAAGGTGAAAGATCATCGTTTAACATTCCATGGGATTTGTAAAAATTGTCAAGAAAATGAAACGGATGAAAAATAACCTTTTCCTATTTATCTAGGAAGAGGTTTTTTATTTGAATAAGGTATAAATTGGTGAAAGCTTGGCATATGTTGTAATAACTTATATTTTGGAGGAATTTACAATGCGCCGAGCTTTAAAATTAACTTTTGATGGAATAAAAGTATTTTTATTATTTACAAGTTGTACGATTTTGTTTTATTTCGCTATACTATGGATAAATGAAGAATATGAAAGCTATCATCGTTATGAAAAACCTAAAGAAGAGACTGTAGAAAAAGTATCAGGGAATGAAGAACCGGCAAAGGATGCTTTCGTAAATAGAATGATGTTTTTCTATGAAAATGGGGAGTAGTGTAGAGTGGAAGATCAATTAAAAGATTTTATTCATTATATGGTTGTCGAAAAAGGATTAGCAAAGAATACAGTAGTATCGTATGAACGGGATTTAAAAAGCTACGTAAAGTATTTGCAAAATGTGGAACAGACGAAAACTTTTCATGAAGTGACCCGTTTACACATTGTTAACTTTTTGCAGTATTTAAAAGAGAACGGAAAATCTTCGAAAACATTGGCGCGTCATATCGCATCAATTCGTTCGTTCCACCAATTTTTACTTCGTGAACGAGCGGTAGAACATGACCCATCCGTACATATTGAAACGCCACAAGGGGAACGGAAATTACCAAAAGTATTATCAGTTGATGAAGTAGAGGCGTTACTTCAAACACCAAAAATGACAAGTGCTTTTGGTATTCGTGATAAGGCGATGCTAGAGTTACTGTATGCGACAGGACTTCGTGTTTCAGAATTGATTGCACTCAATTTAGAAGATGTACATTTAACGATGGGATTTGTTCGTTGCATAGGGAAAGGGAATAAAGAAAGAATTATTCCACTAGGAAGTTTAGCAACGGAAGCGATTCAAAAGTATATTGAAAAAGGAAGAAGAGAATTAATGGGGAAAAAAGTAGTAGATGCACTCTTTTTAAACCATCATGGTAATCGATTATCAAGACAAGGATTTTGGAAAATATTAAAACGATTAGCGAAAGAAGCAAATATTGAAAAAGAGCTTACACCTCATACGTTGCGTCACTCGTTTGCTACGCACTTATTAGAAAATGGAGCAGATTTACGTGCTGTACAAGAAATGCTTGGCCATGCAGATATTTCAACGACGCAAATTTATACGCACGTTTCAAAAACTAGATTAAAAGATGTATATAAACAGTTTCATCCGAGAGCATAGTTACTATGCTCTTTTTTTCATAGATTAAGAGGGGAAGACCGTTTCACAGAAACTTCACAAACATTTCGTATATTGTTTTCAGCAGAAGACTGGAATATTACAATGTATTTCCTCTATACTAAATAAAGTATAAAGGAGGAAATGATGATGAAAAAACTGATTATAACTTTATTTATCGCGATGCTAGCGTTGGCTGGCTGTAATACAAACAAAGAAGAACCGAAAAAAGAACAGAAACTTGAAGCTGTAAAAGTAGCAGTCCAAACAAATCCGAAAGAAATTAAACCAGGTGAAAAAACAGAAGTACAAGCACTTGTTACACAGGGGAAAGAAAAAGTAACGGATGCCGATGATGTAAAGTTTGAAATTTGGAAAGATGGCGACGAAAAGCACGAGATGTTAGATGGCAAGCATAAAGGAAAAGGTGTTTATGCAGTAGAGAAAACATTTGAAACGGATGGAGTATACCATATTATCGCTCACACAAATGCACGTGAAATGCACGTTATGCCAGAAGTAAAAGTTGCTGTAGGAAATGCGAAAGTAGAAGATGCGAAAAAAGAAAATAGTGATCACAGTGCAGGACATGGAGATCATAAAAGTGACACAATGATCCATCTTATGGCTGGAGACATAAAGGCAAATGCTGAATCTACAATGAAAGTTCATTTAAAACAAAAAGAAGAAGCTCTAACTGGTGCTGAAGTACAACTAGAGATTTGGAAAGATGGTGTTGAAAAACACGAATTTATTCCAGCGAAAGAAGGGAATAAAGGAGAGTATGAAACGAAACATACTTTCAAAGAGAACGGTGCTTACAAAGTGAAAGTACATGTAAGAAAAGGCGAATTGCATGAACATAAAGAAGAAACAATAGAAGTAAAATAAAAAGTAGCTCTTTAGAGCTACTTTTTATTTTTAATATGAAGAAATAAATCATAAAAAAATTAGCACTTCGTTGCAGAATGGATTACAATAGAAGTGTGAAGAAAATGAGAAATTCTACGAAAATGTATTAAAAAGAAAGCGTAAACATGTTATGATATCAGTATCAGATGTCTGACATCTGACTTAGAAAAAACTAGAAATGTTTTTGAATCGTTTCAAGTAAACGAAATAGGTTAGAAAATGATTTAAAGAAGTACTGTTTGACAATGAGAATTCTTTTGGATAACAGTTTCACTTTATAGCGTTTTGAACATACTACAAGAAGTAGAACTGAACTTATAGGAGGTCGCAGTTATGAATAAATATAAACGTATATTCCTAGTCGTAATGGACTCTGTGGGAATCGGTGAAGCACCAGATGCTGAGCAATTTGGTGATTTAGGATCTGACACAATTGGTCACATTGCTGAACATATGAATGGGTTACAAATGCCTAACATGGTGAAATTAGGTCTTGGTAACATTCGAGAAATGAAAGGTATCTCTAAAGTAGAGAAACCACTTGGATATTACACAAAAATGCAAGAGAAATCTACTGGTAAAGATACAATGACAGGTCACTGGGAAATCATGGGCCTTTACATTGATACACCATTCCAAGTGTTCCCGGAAGGATTCCCGAAAGAATTACTTGATGAATTAGAAGAAAAAACAGGCCGTAAAATTATCGGTAATAAGCCAGCTTCTGGAACTGAGATTCTTGATGAACTTGGTCAAGAGCAAATGGAAACAGGCTCTTTAATCGTTTATACTTCTGCTGATAGCGTATTGCAAATTGCAGCACACGAAGAAGTAGTGCCACTTGATGAGTTATATAAAATCTGTAAAATTGCACGTGAATTAACATTAGATGAGAAATACATGGTAGGTCGTGTTATTGCTCGTCCATTCGTTGGTGAACCTGGAAACTTTACACGTACACCAAATCGTCATGACTATGCATTAAAACCATTCGGCCGTACAGTAATGAACGAATTAAAAGATAGTGACTACGATGTAATTGCTATCGGTAAAATCTCTGATATTTATGATGGCGAAGGGGTAACGGAATCACTTCGTACGAAGTCTAACATGGATGGAATGGATAAGCTTGTAGATACATTAAATATGGACTTTACAGGTCTTAGCTTCTTAAACTTAGTTGACTTTGATGCATTATTCGGCCACCGCCGTGATCCACAAGGATACGGAGAAGCTCTGCAAGAATATGATGCACGTCTTCCAGAAGTATTCGCAAAACTAAAAGAAGATGATCTATTATTAATTACAGCAGACCACGGTAATGATCCAATTCACCCTGGTACTGACCATACACGTGAATATGTACCATTATTAGCATATAGCCCAAGCATGAAAGAAGGCGGACAAGAGTTACCACTTCGTCAAACATTTGCTGATATTGGTGCAACAGTAGCAGAAAACTTCGGTGTGAAAATGCCAGAATACGGAACAAGCTTCTTAAATGAGCTAAAGAAATAGGGGGATAAACAAATGAATCGTGAACTTATTACAAAATCAGCTTCATACTTAAAAGAGAAATTTCAAGAGACACCACAAGTAGGACTAATCCTTGGATCAGGACTAGGTGTATTAGCAGACGAAATTGAGAACGCAGTAACAGTACCGTACAGTGAAATCCCTGAATTCCCAGTATCAACTGTAGAAGGCCATGCAGGTCAACTAGTATTTGGTACACTTCAAGGTGTAACAGTAGTAGCAATGCAAGGACGTTTCCACTTCTATGAAGGATACGACATGCAAAAAGTAACATTCCCAGTTCGTGTTATGAAAGAACTAGGTGTAGAAACAGTAGTTGTAACAAACGCAGCTGGTGGTGTAAATACATCATTTGAGCCAGGCGATCTTATGTTAATTTCAGACCACATTAACTTCATGGGTACGAATCCATTAATCGGACCGAATGATTCTGAAATGGGCGTACGTTTCCCTGATATGTCTACATCATATACAGTAGAACTTCGCGAAATGGCGAAACAAGTTGCAGCAGACTTAAATATTAAAGTACAAGAAGGTGTATACGTGGGAATGACAGGTCCTGTATATGAAACACCTGCTGAAATTCGTATGCTTCGTACACTTGGCGGAGATGCAGTTGGTATGTCAACAGTACCTGAAGTAATTGTAGCGCGTCATGCTGGTATGAAAGTATTAGGTATTTCTTGTATTTCAAATATGGCAGCTGGTATTTTAGATCAGCCACTTCACCACGATGAAGTAATTGAAACGACAGAACGTGTTAAAGCTAACTTCTTAGCATTAGTAAAAGCAATCGTAAAACAAATGAAGGGGTGACTTCACAATGAGAATGGTGGACCTAATTGCAAAAAAACGTGACGGACATGCATTAACGACAGAAGAAATTAACTTTATTGTTGAAGGATATACAAATGGTGATATTCCTGATTATCAAGTAAGTTCACTTGCAATGGCAATTTTCTTCCAAGATATGAACGATCAAGAGCGTGCTGATTTAACGATGGCAATGGTAAATAGCGGTGATACAATCGACTTATCAGCTATTGAAGGTGTAAAAGTAGATAAGCATTCGACAGGTGGTGTTGGTGATACAACGACACTTGTATTAGGTCCATTAGTAGCTGCTTTAGGTGTACCAGTAGCGAAAATGTCTGGACGCGGTTTAGGACATACTGGTGGTACAATTGATAAATTAGAAGCAGTTCCAGGATTCCATGTGGAAATTGAAAACGATGAATTCATGCGTCTTGTAAATGAAAACAAAATCGCTGTTATCGGCCAAAGTGGTAACTTAACACCTGCTGATAAAAAGTTATATGCACTTCGTGATGTAACAGCAACAGTAAACTCAATTCCGCTTATTGCAAGTTCGATTATGAGTAAAAAAATTGCTGCTGGTGCAGATGCAATTGTTCTTGATGTAAAAACTGGAGCAGGTGCATTTATGAAAACGGATGAAGATGCAAAACGTTTAGCAGAAGCAATGGTACGCATCGGTAATAACGTTGGTCGTAATACGATGGCAGTTATTTCTGATATGAGTCAACCACTCGGTGAAGCTATCGGTAACGCATTAGAAGTACAAGAAGCAATTGATACATTACAAGGTAAAGGGCCGAAAGATTTAGAAGAGCTATGTTTAACACTTGGAAGTCAAATGGTGTACCTTGCTGGACAAGCTTCATCTTTAGAAGATGCACGTGAAAAGCTAATTGAAGTAATGAACAACGGAAAAGCGCTAGAATCATTTAAAACGTTCTTATCAGCGCAAGGCGGCGACGCATCTGTTGTTGATGACCCTTCTAAATTGCCACAAGCACAATTTAAAATTGAAGTGGAAGCGAAAGAAGACGGATATGTATCAGAAATCGTTGCAGACGAAATCGGAACAGCAGCAATGCTTTTAGGAGCAGGACGTGCAACGAAAGAGTCTGAAATTGATTTAGCAGTTGGTCTAATGCTGCGCAAAAAAGTAGGCGATAGCGTGAAGCAAGGTGAATCCCTTGTTACAATTTACGCAAACCGCGAAAATGTTGAAGATGTAAAAGCGAAAATTTATGAGAACATGAAGATCTCTAAAGAACACGTAGATGCACCAACTTTAGTACACGGTATCGTAACGAAGTAATAAAAAAAAGCTGAGGAGATTTCTCCTTGGCTTTTTTTACTATTTTTTGTTTATAATAATAATGGGTGAAATTATGATTAGAATTTGTGCAGTAACAAAAACAGATGAAGTATTATATGATGTTTCTCTAGAAGAAACAAAGAAAGACCATATTGTATGGTATTGGCTAGATTTATATAAGCCAACGAAAGAAGAGTATACATATATTCTGCAAGACCATTTTAAGTTCCATCCCCTTGCAATTGAAGACTGTCTAGAATATGTACAGAGGCCAAAAGTTGATTTTTATGATGGATATAACTTTTTAGTTCTTCACGCGTTTGGAGAAGATGGGCTAGAACCACATGAAATTGATTTGTTTGTTAGTGATCGCTATATTGTTTCTTTCCATTTTTCTCATAATAATGCAATTGAAAGGGTATGGAAAACACTTGGTGAGAAGAGGCGGATTAAGAAAGGACCTTTACATGTAGCACATACGATCACTGATCAAATTGTAGATGATTATTTCGCACCTGTATATTACATTGAAGATCATTTAAATGCGATTGATGATAATTTAACAGGTGAGACAGCAGGAGCCGTGCTAGAAGAAGTATTTGATATTAGGGCAGATTTATCTAAGTTAAGACGTACAATTATTCCAATGCGTGATTTATTGTATCGTATTTTGAATTCTACTCGTTTTTACGGTATAAGTGATCATGAGATTTATTTTAAAGATATACATGATCATTTACTTAAACTTACGGAAATGATTGAGGCAAGTCGAGAGTTAACGGCGGATATTCGGGATAGTTATTTTTCATTAAACTCACATCATATGAATAACATTATGAAAACATTAACTGTATTCTCGACTATTTTCATGCCATTAACATTTATTGCGGGAGTATATGGAATGAACTTTACGCATATGCCAGAGCTTGGTGGACAATATAGTTATTTTATTTGTCTTCTTCTAATGGCATTAATTGGCGGCGGAATGATGGCCTGGTTTTATAAAAAAGGATGGTTTAAGTAAAAAAACACCGAGGATTTCCCCGGTGTTTTTTCTTAACCAATAGCATGTAATACAAACATAGCTAAGAATAAGCATGTAATGATATACATAGATGGTGCGACTTCTTTACGCTTTCCAAGAGCAACTTTTAAGATAGGGTAAGCAATAAATCCGAACGCAATGCCATCAGCGATACTATATGTGAGCGGGATCATGACGATAATTAAGAACGCTGGAAATCCTTCTGAAAAATCGTTCAGAGGAATTTGCTGAATGCTTGTAATCATCAGGCCGCCAATAATAATTAAGATTGGTGCAATGGCACTATCAGGAATTAGTTTGACAAACGGAAGTGCAAACAATGATGCAAAGAATAACAACCCCGTAACGATAGACGTCAGACCTGTCTTTCCGCCTGCAGTAATACCTGCGGCACTCTCTACTGTTGATACGGTAGGGCTTGTGCCAAATAGACCACATGTCATTGCTGAAATTGCATTGGCTTGGTAAGCACGTGGGAATTTACGGTCATCTTCTAATAAACCGTGCAGAAGTCCCATGTTCTCAAAAATAAGCACCATGCTTAAGGAGAATGTTGCAATCCAAAACGGTAAGGAAGAAAGTTTGCCAAATGACATAGCTCCAAACACATCGCCGTAATTAGCGAATGAGAATGAACTATTTCCGATTTGACTTGTATCAACAAGGCCAAATAGCCATGCAATACCAGTTCCTATTGCAATCGTCCATAAAAAGTTTCCACGTACGTTACGAATAAATAGTACAAGTGCAACGATAAGAGTAAGCACGGTCGCAAGAACGACAGGGTTACTTAATTTACCCATTGCAACAGCAGTATTTGGGTTCGAAACGACTAAACCACCTTTTTGCAATCCGATAAACGCTAAAAATAATCCGATGCCGACAGTAATCGCTTCCTTTAATGACTTTGGAATTGATACTGATAGCACGCGAGCGATTGGTGTAAAAGCGGCAATTGCAAAAATAATACCAGAGATAAAGACAGCAGCCAATGCTTCTTGCCAAGTTAGTCCAAGCGTATGCACAGCTGTGTACGTGAAGAATGCATTTACACCCATACCAGGGACAAGAATAGCAGGTGCATTTGCCCAAAATGCCATGAGTAGACATCCGACAAATGAACTGAAAACAGTTGCTAAAATTCCAGCTTCAAGAGGAATGCCAGCATCGGATAAAATTGACGCATTTACAATCATAATATATACGATCGTGAAAAATGACGTAACTCCAGCTAAAACTTCTTGTTTTGGTGATGTTTCGTGTAAACCTAATTTAAATGTTCTTTCAAGTATTCCTTTCATGTTAAACCTTCTTTTTCATATCCCTCTCCCACCCGTGATATCTCTTTCTTAAGAGCTCACCGTCCTTTATTATATCAGAACATCATGTTTTTACAACAAGGAAAATGATAACGTTTACTTATAAATGAAATTATTTATAAATACGTAAAAATTGCCCGTATTGTTGAAATAATTTCTAACTCTCCCGATTGAATAGGTGGAGCTGCTTGCGCATGTAAAGTAGCATAAGACGTAACCTCCCTTGGTAATTGGGCAGATTCTTCAACGAATGAGAGGGGAACGGGATTAATATTTAAATTATATGTACTCGCAATAGCACGAGCTTTTTCTACTGCCTGGTGCAGAGCTTGAATGAGAGCTTGCTCATAATATTTATTTGGATGAGATACTCGGAAACGTAAACCTTTTGCTACATTTGCGCCATTTGAAACGGCTATATCATATACTTCCCCAGCTTTTTGTACATTTAAAACGGTAATTTCATACAAATGCTCTACACGGTATCCTTGCAGCAATGCTTTATCATTTACATATTCGTATTGAGGAGTAATTGTATAAGAAATCGTCTCTATATCTTTATCGGCAATACCAAGCTGTTTAAGTGCATCCAGCAATTGTTTGGATTGCACTGCATTTTCTTCTTGAGCCTGTTTTACATTTTTATCATCTGTTCGAATGCCGAGTGTTAATATAACAACATTCGGTTTTGCTTTTACAACACCTTCTCCTTGTACAGTAATAGTAGCTTCTTTACCAGTATTAGCAGTGCGTACGTTGTGTAAATAAGGATTCATTCCACCCTGCATTTTCCATCACCATCCTTTTTATATGTATATGTGTGAACAAAAAAGAAATTTATATGAAAAAAGTTACATAAATGAGAATGTTGAGGAAAGAAAGCATATACAACATAGGTATTTATAGATTATAATATGTGTAAATATGATAAAAAAGGGACGAGGCTATTGAACGAAAAAAGAGAAACGCTGATTTTAGATTTATCTGCATCATTTCGAAAAATGATACGTTTATTACAAAATGATATTAATACACGTTTTGCAGAACATATGCCATATAATGAATTTTCTGTATTACGTGCGTTATTTTTAAACAGTCCACAGATGGCTTCGCAAATTGCGAGTGAAGTAAACGTAACCTCCAGTCATATTACAGCTGTTACAGATCGTCTCGTACGAAAAGGATTAGTAGAAAGAAAACGTTCTAATTCAGATCGTCGAATCGTGTACTTAGAAATTACAGAGCACGGAAGAGAAGTAACTGAAAAACTTGAAGCTGTGCGTAAAGAATATTATAAAGAGAGATTTAAAGGTTGGAGCGACCAAGAAATAGAAATGGTCTTAGAACTATTTGGCCGCGTATTATAATAAATGAGGATAGGAAGCGAAAGCACTCCTATCCTTTTTCTTTTGAATAAAAATATTTTGAAACTCCGATACTTTAATTAAAAGATCGGAGGAAAGATTATGAAATATATTGCTGCACTTACCATTTTATTTGGTAGTTTTTTCTGTTTTCAAACATTCACGTACGCAGATACGCCTATCCAAGTGGTGCGAAAAGAAGTGAAGTACATCGAAAACGATAATACAGTCTTATATTCGAAATTATGGGTTCGTTCTATGCAAAACGCAGTATTATTCCACCATAGCGATAATATTCGTAATCGGGACACATTACGTAATGTAACAAGTTCATCGCTTGT
Organism: Bacillus sp. PSXD-155; assembly: GCF_049310765.1. Taxonomy (NCBI): domain Bacteria; kingdom Bacillati; phylum Bacillota; class Bacilli; order Caryophanales; family Bacillaceae; genus Bacillus; species Bacillus sp. PSXD-155. The sequence goes on from NZ_JBMOWC010000006.1 coordinate 234,145, forward strand.
TAAAGCGAAGCAACTATCTTTTCAGAAAGCAGCACTTTATATACCGAGACTATCGCAATACGTATCAAAAATAGGGAAAGAAAACATTCAAGTGTACTACATTGCGATTCACTATAATGTGAAAAAAGAAAATGCATATCAATTAGATGGCATGAACTATTTTCTACAAGTATTCGTAAAAGAGCGTGGGGAATGGAAAATTGCCGAAAGTGTAGTTGCACCGACAGAGCAAATTGTGCAAAATGGTGATGGATTTGGGATGAAAGAAGAGATGGTGTATGGGGATAGGAGAGAGAATGTGAAATAACCTCTTTATTTAGATCGGGATATATAATAAAAAAGCATTGCTCTTGTGCAATGCCTTTTTTATTTAGTTCATATAAGAGTTAAATAATTCATAACATATTTCTTTTGTCATTATATACCTTTTTCGTCAGCTTCTATTTAATGTCATTGTTCCGTGTTTATAGTTTCACATCTAAGATGCTTTTGGAAACATGTATCCACCACCTTAATGCATATTTATTTCCCTACAAAAGCAAACTTCAATTTTAATAGACGTGTAAAAATGAAGTAACTTATGGTAGCGAATAGGAAAAATCCAACATAATAAGACAGAAGTGCATCTCGTCCGCCTAATATTCTACCACCAAGTAGTCCGAAGCATAGAACAGTGCAAATTATGAACCATTTTTGCAAGTTAGGAAACAATAGTATTTTTCCACTTTGTTCGTTCGGTGTACGTGTGTATAGAAAGGTTGCTATTGATAAAAAGGTAATGATGTAAGAAAATGGTGTTAATAGTGTCCAAGGAGAAGGTACAGAAATACGCTCCGTAGGATTGTCCTGTGATACACTGGGAAGTTTATTGCCATAGTCATCAAATGTTTCTATCGGGTGGTAATCATAAGTAATAGAAAAATATTCTAATGGTGAAATGATACCTATATGTTGTAAGTACTCATGAGTATGGAGCTCTATTTCTCCGATTGCATCTACAGACCATTGTGCGTGTGAATAAATGAATCCGGAAATTAACCATCCAAAACCGTATGGTAAAAATAATAGAATGATAGTTAAAATACTTTGAGAAAATATATGTCCAGTAAAAGTCCCGATAAATAAGGTGAATGTATAAATAGCGATAAGTACAACGGTAGCATATAGAAAGTAACTATAGAACGGAGCAAAGGTTTGATACTCATTGTGAAACGACATGTTCTTTATTCCGTACATGCTAATCCAGCAAACAATTTGTACTATAATAATATTCAAAACACCAAGCCACCATTTTGTTAAAAAAATATCCTTTCGTTTAAAAGGCATCGAGAATAGAAAATCAGTTGATTGATTATTACGTTCCCATCCAATTAAAAGACAAGCGAGTGCAATTAGAGTAGCTCCTTGAAAGAAGACGGCACCATCAGATGTCTGAAAATAGTAGGAGTAGTAATATGCATAGTCACCAAACTTCATTTTTGATAGTTTTAGTTGCATTTGCGCTTCTTGATAATATTTATAAGGTAGTTGATATAAACTAGTTAACCAGAATAATAGAATTATATATTTTCCTTGCTTCCATTGCCTCATCCATAAAGCTTTATGAAACATGTGAATCCTCCTCAAATGTAGTGATAAAAATATCTTCAAGTGACATTGTTAATTCTTCAATGAGTATAGGTTGCTCTTTATAAAACTTCTCAAGCGTTACAGCTACATTTCCTTCAATTAAAATCGTATATACTTTTCCCGTTTGATTTAATATTTTAATATTGCTTAAGTTTTCTAGTTTTTGAGGTAATGATCGTTCATAAGCAACTTGAATTTTAGCAAATTGTGATTTTGCATCGTCTAGTGATGTAATAGAAGATACGGTATGTCCTTTTAATATGATGATTGTATCTGCAATTTGTTCAACTTCATCTAAATGATGGGTAGATATGAAAATGGTAATCTCTTTTTCTGCAACTTCTCCAACGAGAAACTGTAAAATCTGTCTTTTAACGATAGGATCAAGTCCGTTTGTTGGTTCATCTAAAATAATATATTCTGCCTGTGCAGCAACAGCTAAAATGATGGCAAGCAGTGCCTTCATTCCTTTTGAATAACTACGAATTCGTTTGTTTGGTAAGTTGAAACGTTCTAGTAGTTCGTAGAAATATGGTTCATCAAATGCGGTATAAACTGCTTTATAAAACTTCACGATTTCTTTTACTGTATAACCGTTCAGTATGTTAGTAGAATCCGGGACATATACGATTTTTTGTTTCGTTTCAGGATTCTTATGAATGTCGATATCTTCATATGTAACAGTTCCCTCATCTGGGTCTAAAATGCCGACTATCGTTCGTAATAAAGTTGTTTTCCCCGCACCATTTCTTCCAAGTAATCCGACGATACTACCTTTTTGTAATGTGAAAGAAACATCGTCTAAAATTGTTTGATTATCAATTGTTTTCTTCAAGCTTGTCACTTTCAACATCCGTATTCCCTCCAATCTCTTTATAGTATGAATCTATCCAATCATGAATTTTATCTTTCGTAATACCAAGATAAGAGGCTTCTAATAGTAATTGATGAAATTGCTTTTCAACCATAGCGATTTTCCTTTCGTCTAATGTTGGGGTAATCGATTGGGATACAAATGTTCCTTTTCCTCGTAACGTTTCAATAATTCCTTGTCGCTCTAACTCTTGATACGCTTTACTCACTGTATTTGGATTTATAACGAGTAAAGAAGCGAGTTCGCGTACAGAAGGAAGTTTATCACTTGGAGCCAACATGTTTTTCAATACGAGTTCTTTTATATTTTGAACAATTTGTTCCCATATCGGAGTGTTGCTTCTTGGGTCAAGTTGAATATGCAAGAGCAATGTCTCCTTCCTCATATGTATTAAGTGTACTACTATGTGTAATACACTTAATACAATATAGGGGGCGAATGTATTTGTCAACTGAAAATAATAGAAAAAATTGGTATTAAAAAAAGGGGAATTGGAAAAAATAGGTCTGATATAGAATGGAGGGTTAGTCATGAAGCGAGTTTTTGGAATACTTGTTTGTTTCATGTTATTGCTTTCTGGAACTTCAGTGAGTTTTGCGCAATCTGAAAAAACGAAGCAGGAGAAAACAGAAGAAACAACGCCGAAGTTAGCGGAACAAGCGTCGTCAGCAATCGTAATTGAGCAAGATACAGGTAAAGTTTTATTTGATAAAAACCCAAATGAAAAATTACCACCTGCTAGTATGACAAAGATTATGACAATGCTTTTAATTATGGAACAAGTTGAAAAAGGAAAACTAAAACTGACCGATAAAGTTAGAGCAAGCGAACATGCAGCTTCAATGGGTGGATCGCAAATCTTTTTAGAACCTGGGGAAGAGATGACTGTAAATGAGATGTTAAAGGGTATTGCAATTGCATCTGGAAATGACGCATCTGTTGCAGTAGCCGAGCACATCGCAGGTTCAGAAGAAGGATTTGTAAATATGATGAACAAAAAGGCGAAAGATTTAGGGCTGAAAAATACACATTTTCAAAATCCAACAGGTCTTCCGGCCAAAGACCATTATTCGACAGCAAATGATATGGCTATAATGGCGAGAGAATTGATGAAGTATCCACTTATTCGTAAATACACAGGTAAGTACGAAGATTATTTACGTGAAGATACGGATAAAAAGTTTTGGCTCGTTAATACGAATAAACTAGTACGTTTTTATCCTGGCGTAGATGGAGTAAAAACAGGTTTTACGACAGAAGCGAAATATTGTTTAACAGCATCGGCTGAAAAAAATGGAATGCGTGTCATTTCAGTTGTCATGGGAGTACCAACATCAAAAGAACGGAACAACCAAGTGACAAAGCTCCTTGACTATGCATTTGGACAATATATGACAAAGAAATTGTATACGCGCGGCGAAAAAATTAAGACAGTTCAAGTAGGAAAAGGGAAAAAAGAAAAAGTAGATTTAGTTGCGTCAGATAATGTTTCTCTTCTTATGAAGAAGGGCGAGAATATGGACAAGGTAAAACAAGAAGTAATTGCTGAAAAGAAAGTAAAAGCACCGATTAAAAAAGGTGACGCGCTTGGCACACTTGTTATAAAAAAAGATAAAGATGTTTTATTAAAACAAACAATTATAGCAAAAGAAGATGTTGCTGCAGCGAGCTGGTGGGAGTTATTTAAAAGAAGTTTTGGGATGTTTTCAACATCAAAATAGCGGCAAATATTTTGCCGCTTTTCTATTCGTATCTAAGTGAATAATGCTGAAAGGTTTCACTTTATGACGAAATAGTTCTTCTTTTGTCAGCAGGAAGGATTCTTATTTTATATCACGAAAATCTTTATGTATGTGAATAAGTAAAGTTTGAGCATAAGGAGGAAATCGTGTGAGTCTTTCCATGCAATTAGAAGTAAAACGTGACGTCCTATGTGTGAGACTAGAGGGTGAATTAGATCATCATACGGCTGAAGAGTTGCGAACGAAAGTAACAGATATGATTGAGACACATGGTGTTCATCATATTGTTTTGAGCCTAGAGAACTTATCGTTTATGGATAGTTCTGGTCTAGGTGTTATATTAGGCCGATATAAACACGTAAAGGGATTAGGTGGAGAAATGGTTGTTTGTGCAATTTCACCGCCTGTTAAGCGTTTATTTGAAATGTCGGGCTTATTCAAAATCGTTCGCTTAGAAGAAAGTGAAGCGCACGCGCTCGCGACGTTGGGGGTGGCATAGATGAGAAATGAAATGAACCTTCAATTTTCAGCATTAAGTCAAAATGAATCATTCGCTCGCGTTACAGTGGCGGCTTTCATTGCACAACTAGATCCAACGATGGAAGAATTAACGGAGATTAAAACAGTTGTGTCAGAAGCGGTTACAAATGCAATTATTCATGGATACGAAGGAAATGCAGAAGGTATTGTTTATATTTCTGTAATTTTGGAAGAAGCAATGGTGAAACTCACGATTCGAGATGAAGGGATTGGAATCTTTAACTTAGATGAAGCGAGACAACCCCTTTTTACAACTAAACCTGAATTAGAGCGTTCCGGAATGGGATTTACTATCATGGAAAATTTTATGGATGAAGTAGAAGTTATTTCAAACGAATCTTTCGGGACAACAATCCATTTGACAAAATACTTATCAAATAGTAACGCTCTATGCAATTAAGGAGAATAGCCTATGGACATAGAGGTCAAAAATGAGAAGAAGAAACCTCAGTTAAAGGACCACGAGCTAAAAGCGTTAATTCAAAAAAGTCAAGATGGAGATCAACAAGCGAGAGATACAATCGTTCAAAGTAATATGCGCCTCGTTTGGTCGGTTGTACAGCGGTTTCTTAATCGAGGATACGAACCAGACGACCTATTTCAAATTGGATGTATTGGGCTCTTGAAATCGGTAGATAAATTTGATTTATCTTTCGACGTGAAATTTTCAACATATGCAGTTCCAATGATTATTGGTGAAATACAACGTTTCTTACGCGATGATGGATCAGTGAAAGTTAGTAGGTCTTTAAAAGAAACAGGAAACAAAATTCGAAAGATGAGAGATGAGCTTTCGAAAGAATTCGGAAGGGCTCCAACGATTAATGAAGTGGCAGAGGCACTAGAACTAACGCCAGAGGAAGTTGTTCTAGCACAAGAAGCGAGCCGGGCCCCTTCATCTATACATGAAACTGTATATGAAAACGATGGAGATCCAATCACTATTTTAGATCAAATTGCAGATCAATCTGAAACGAAATGGTTCGATAAAATTGCTTTAAAAGAAGCGATTAGAGAACTAGATGAACGAGAGCGCTTAATTGTATACTTGCGTTACTATAAAGATCAAACACAGTCAGAAGTAGCCGAGCGCATAGGCATTTCGCAAGTACAAGTTTCAAGACTTGAAAAGAAAATATTAAAACAGATGAAAGATCGAATAGACGAATAATTGTCTATTCGATTTTTTTATGCAGTTAATAGGAGAGAAATGTTAATTTTCGCAAAAATTAACAGAATTTATTGATAATTTAGTCAATTTAAAATATAATCCAAGTATGAACTTGTCATAAAGGGGGAAGGAAACATGGAAACGAGGCAACAATGGGGAACGAGAGCTGGATTTATTTTCGCAGCGGTCGGATCTGCCGTTGGATTAGGAAACATATGGCGTTTTCCTTATACAGCGTATGAAAATGGAGGAGGAGCATTCTTTTTACCGTATTTATTTGCATTATTAACGACTGGTATTTCGTTGTTAGCGTTTGAGTTTGCCCTTGGTCATCGTCATCGTGGCTCAGCACCACTTACATTTTTCCGTATTAGCCCGCGTGCAGAATTTATTGGATGGTGGCAAATGTGCGTAACATTTATTGTTTCAACATATTATGCAGTGATTATTGCTTGGTCTATATCGTATACATACTTTGCAATTACTGGAGCATGGGGAAAAGACACGCAATCATTTTTATTTAAAGAGTACTTACATGTTGCAGATAAGCCAGGACAATTTGGAGGACTTGTACCAGAAGTATTAATTCCGTTAGCTCTCGTTTGGATTATTGTGCTTGGCGTTGCATTTAAAGGAGTTAAAAAAGGAATCGAAGTTGTTAACCGTATATTTATTCCTTTATTAGTTGTTATGTTCCTTATTATCGTCGTTCGTGCAGTGACGATGGAAGGTGCTATGCAAGGACTAGATGCATTCTTTAAACCAGATTGGAGTCGTATTTTTGATGGGAAAGTATGGCTTGCTGCTTACGGCCAAATATTCTTTAGTTTATCTTTAGCATTTGGAATTATGATTACGTATTCTAGTTATTTACCAAAAAATTCGGATACAACAAATAATGCCTTTATTACTGGATTTGCAAACTCAGGATTTGAATTATTAGCAGGTATTGGGGTCTTTGCAGCTCTTGGATTTATGGCAAATAATATGGGAGTACCAGTTGATAAAGTGGCAAGTGCTGGCGTTGGGCTTGCGTTCGTAGTATTTCCACAAATTATTAATGAATTGCCGATGTCACCGTTGTTTGGTGTTTTATTTTTCTTATCGTTAACGGTTGCTGGAATTACATCACTTATTTCACTCGCGGAAGTATGCTTTGCCGCTGTATCTGAAAAATTCAGTTTAAGTCGGGAAAAAACTATTGGAATTATGGGAACCCTTCTCGTGTTAGTTTCTCTTGTTTTTGCAACACGTGGTGGACTTATGTTCTTAGATGTTGTCGACTATTTCGCTAATAATTTCGGATTAATTACAATTGCACTTGCGGAAGTAGTTACGATAGGGCTCATTTTACGCCGTTTACCAGTGTATCAAAATCATGCAAACTTTGTATCTGATATTAAATTAGGAACGTTTTGGAGAGTGAGTTTACTCGTTATTACTCCGCTTATGTTAGGGTATATGCTAATTGATGGTACAATCCAAAATATTAAAAAGAACTACGGCGATTATCCGACTGAGTTTGTTGTAACGTATGGTTGGTCGATAGCAGCAGCATTCCTCATAGTTGCAATAATCATTGGCCTGAAAAAATGGGATGCACAAATTCATTCGGATTCTGCCAAGCTTGAAAAAGAATGGAAAGATCGAGGTGTTTCATAATGAGTGGATCAGCGATTATGATGATGGTTATTGGAATAGTAGTCATTTGGGGAGGGCTTGCATTAAGTATTGCAAACTTATTTAAGAAAAAGGCATAAGTAAAAAAACATCTGTACCAAAATGGTGCAGATGTTTTTTTATGAAAAAATTGTATTAGAAAAAAATTCAATAACCATACTACAACTACGAGGAAGAGTGAAGGGGTGAATGAAAGTTGGAACAAACGATTTATATTAAAATGCGCAATCGTTTAAAAGTTTCTCCTTCGTATGAAGTGAAGCTAGGTGATGTTGCTCAGCTTGCTGGAGATGCTTTCGTAGTTGAAGCGTTACAAAATGAGATTGTTTACAAAATAACAGCACACGATAAGACACATGTTGTAATTGATGTTATGAAGATAATTGAGATTATTAGGCGAAAAGCAGATCACATACAAATTAATTTACTCGGTTCTGGACAAACTCTTGTTGAAATTATTTATGAAAAAAAGAAAGTGCACCCAGTTTTCTTTGGACTTGTATGGTTATTACTTTTTATTGGAGCAGCTCTTGCAATCATTTATTTCCATGAGGATGTAAGTATGCAACAAGTACATCAACGGTTATATTACATGATTACTGGAGAATTTAATGCACAACCACTTTTATTTCAAATTCCTTATTCTGTAGGTCTTGGCTTAGGGATGGTTCTATTCTTTAATCATGTATTTCAAAAACGAATTAATGAAGAGCCGAGTCCGTTAGAAGTTGAGATGTTTCAATACCAACAGTCGCTTGATCAATATGTAATCGTTAATGAAAACAAGGATAATATGAAACAACTTGCCGATGATTGAGTCTGGATTTGTTATTTTAATTGGTTTAGCTGGAGGGATAGCGGTAGGTAGCGGATATGTCGCATTTTTAGCTGTACTTGGTATAATCCCCCGTTTAGCTCAATTAACGAGAAGTGGAAAGCATATTCAATATTTTGAGTGGGCAGTCATTGCAGGTACTTTAACAGGGGCTTGGTGCAGTTTGAAAAACATTACATTTCAAACGTCGCAATATTGGCTCGTTATATTAGGGCTATTTTGTGGTACGTTCATTGGAATGCTCGCTGCGGCATTAACAGAGGTGTTAAATGTTCTACCTATTTTAGCGAAACGAGTAGGGATAGAGGGGAAGATTATTGTTTTACTCGTTGCTCTTGTACTTGGGAAAGTAATAGGCTCGTTGTTTCACTGGATTTATTTCGTAAAGTAGGAGGCAGTATATAAATGACAAGTCAGAAATTGAAGGATGATTACATAAATAAAGTGAAGGAGTATCATCCAAAGCCAAACTATTTACTAAATTGTATCAAAGCATTTCTTGTAGGTGGACTCATTTGTACAGTTGGAGAAGTATTGATGAAATTTTATATACATTATTTTCACTTCAGTGAACAAGAGGCAGGAAACCCAACTGTTGCAACGCTTGTTTTATTATCCGCGATTTTAACAGGATGTGGTGTATATGATAAAATCGGTCAATTTGCTGGAGCAGGATCAGCGGTACCGGTAACAGGATTTGCAAATTCTATGGCGAGCGCTGCCTTAGAACATAAGAGTGAAGGGATTGTTCTAGGGATTGCGACAAATATGTTTAAACTGGCAGGAAGTGTGATTGTATTTGGGGTTGTTGGTGCATATATCATTGGGTTAATAAGGTATACCTTTAAAATTTTTATGTCTTAAAGGAGGGGCTAGTATGAGGTTGACCGGAAAACAAACGTGGGTATTTCAAAACGATATATATGTGAATGCAACGGGTACTGCTGTCGGTCCGAAAGAAGCTGAGGGCCCTCTTGGAAAAGATTTTGATATTTCATATGATGACTTGCATTGTGGAGAGGAAAATTGGGAGCTCGCCGAACGAAGATTAATGTCAGACTCAATTCAACAAGCAGTGCAAAAAGGGAATATAAAAACATCGCAAATTGATTTCTTTTTAGCGGGAGATTTATTAAATCAAACAGTGACAGCAAATTATGTTGCGCGTAAGTGGGGCATTCCTTTTTTAGGAATGTTTAGCGCCTGTGCGACGTCTATGGAGACTTTAGCAGTTGGATCAGCTTTTATAGACGGTGGATTTGCAAATCGTGTCTTAGCTACAGTAAGTAGTCATAATGCAACGGCTGAAAGACAATTTCGCTATCCAACAGAGTACGGTGGGCAAAAACCAGGGACAGCAAATTCAACTGTGACTGGTGCAGGATCTATATTAATTAGTAATGAAAAAAGTACAATTAAAATTACGGCGGCTACAATCGGAAAAGTGCAAGATTTAGGAATCACAAATCCTTTGGATATGGGGGCAGCGATGGCTCCAGCAGCAGCTCATACAATTCAACAGCATTTTGAAGATTTAAGAAGAAGTGCCGATGACTATGATTTGATTGTTACGGGTGATTTATCAGCTGTTGGGACACCGATTGCAAAACAACTTTTACTTGAGGAAGGTTACGATCTTGGACATATATACAATGATTGCGGATTAATGATTTATGAATCAAGTCAAGAAGAAGTGTTTGCAGGTGGTAGTGGTTGCGCTTGTTCAGCAGTTGTCACATATGGCCATTTATTACACGAGATGCAAAAAGGGAATTTACAACGAATTTTTGTCGTTGCCACTGGCGCATTATTAAGCCCGATAATGATGCAACAGAAAGAAACGATTCCAACAATTGCACATGGTGTCGTATTTGAGAGAGTTAAAGGAGAGTGAATTGTGGATTTTATATATGCATTTCTTGTAGGTGGAGCTATTTGTGTAATTGGGCAACTATTGTTAGATTTCGCAAAGTTAACACCAGCTCATTTAATGGCAACTTTTGTAGTCATCGGAGCAATTTTAGATGGATTTGGATTGTACGATAAACTAATAAAGTTTGCAGGTGCTGGAGCAACAGTCCCTATTACAAGTTTTGGACATTCACTATTGCACGGAGCAATGCATGCAGCAGAAAAACATGGATATTTAGGAATTGGTATTGGCATGTTTAGTTTAACGTCTGCGGGCATTTCCGCAGCGATATTGTTTTCGTTTTTTATAGCACTTATATGTAAACCGAAAGGATAAATCAAATGAGACGAAGGGTTGTTTTGGTCACAGATGGAGATGAATATGCAAAGCGGACAATTGAGCTTTTAACAAAGGAATTTGGGGGAAGGTGTATTTCAGCATCACAAAGTAATCCAACCAAATTGACAGGGAAAAAAGTTGTTGAGCTTATTATGCAAACGCCATATGACCCTGTATTTGTCATGTTTGATGACAGTGGATTTATTGGAGAAGGATCTGGTGAAAAGGCTTTAAAATATGTAGCTACCCATAAACAAATTGATGTGCTCGGTATTTTAGCGGTAGCGTCTAATACGCATCATTGGGAATGGGCACGTGTAGATGTAAGTGTAGATCGGAACGGAAATTTAACCGAATACGGTGTTGATAAATTTGGACTTCCAGATGGTGAAATTGGCAGAATTAGCGGAGATACAATTTATTGTTTAGATGACTTGAATGTTCCTGTCATCGTTGGAGTCGGTGACATTGGTAAGATGTGCGGGAATGATGAATGGGAGAGGGGATCACCTATTACTAGAAAAGCGATTCAATTAATTTTGGAAAGGAGTGGTTTTTATGACGAAGCCTAAAAAAGTGGATATCCCTATATCAACTTTCATAAGTGATAATGAAAATTATTTAAAGCAGACAGTTGGACTAGGCGTTACATACGATGTTGGCATTCGTAAATTTCAAATTTCGAATAAAGAAATCGGTGTGTTATTTGTAAACGGACTTTGTGATACAAATTATATTATCCCTATTTTAGAAGAAGCGGTGGATACAAATGAGATAAGGGATGTAGAAGAAGATACAGTGAAGCTTTTAGAGAATCGCTTAATCCATCAACAAGTAAGCAAAGTGAAAACGATGGATGAGGTAATGCTCCAAGTATTATCAGGGCTCATTGTGATATTTGTGGAAGGGGAAACGGAAGCGTTCGCGATTGATGTTCGTAGTTATCCAGGGCGAACACCGACAGAACCAGATACCGAAAAGGTAGTACGCGGTGCGAGGGATGGATTTGTTGAAAATATCGTTGTAAATACAGCGTTAATTCGTAGGAGAATTCGAGATCCACGACTTCGAAATGAAATGGTTCGAGTAGGAGATAGATCACAAACGGATATTTGTATTACATACGTTCAAGATGTTGCAAATCCAGATTTAGTAAAGATTATAAAACAAGAATTAAATAACATCGATGTAGATGGAATTACGATGGCGGATAAAACAGTAGAAGAATTTGTTGTAAAGCAAAGCTATAACCCATTCCCGCTTATTCGATATACAGAAAGGCCAGATGTAGCAGCAAATCATCTACTAGAAGGACATGTGTTAGTACTCGTTGACACATCACCAAGTGCTATGATTACACCGACAACATATTTTCATCATTTACAGCACGCAGAAGAGTTTAGACAAAATCCAGCTGTCGGTACATTTTTACGCTGGGTGCGCTTTTTAGGTGTTATATTCTCGTTATTTTTATTACCATTTTGGTTAGTGTTTGTATTTGATCCAACTCTTTTGCCAGCAAATCTTGCTTTTATTGGACCGACTAAGATGACGCATTTACCAATCCTATTACAGGTGTTAATGGCAGAGGTGGGACTTGAGTTTTTAAGGATGGCAGCCATTCATACTCCAACGCCGTTATCGTCTGCAGCAGGGTTGATTTCCGCCATATTAATTGGTCAAATTGCAATTGATGTAGGTTTGTTTGTGCCAGAAGTAATTTTGTATGTAGCGGTTTCGATGATTGGTGCATATGCAACACCGAGTTATGAATTAGGATTAGGGAATAAGGTTGGGAAATTGTTTGTTATTATTTTAACAGGTCTCTTCCATGAGATGGGATTTGTAATTGGTATGACGATATTAATTTTATTTTTAACGTCTATAAAAAGTTTACAAACACCTTATTTATGGCCGTTTTTACCATTTGATTGGGGCGCGTTAACAAAAATTTTACTCCGTCCAACGATGTCTAGTTTAAAAGTACGACCAAGTATTGTAAGACCTCAAAATGTAAAAAGACAAAAATAAACGGGATTATACACCCGTTTATTTTTTTTAGTAAAAATTTATTGTTTTTTAACAAAAATCAAACATTTTTTGTGTACACTTAGAGTAGATATTGTGTATGGAAGGGGAAGAGGACATGATTAAATTATTTGTAAGTGATTTAGATGACACGCTCGTTTACGATGTGAATCATATGCAAAAAGAAGATGAACGTGCGCTGTGTTGGTTAGCTGAGAAAGGGACAAATATTTGTTTTGCCTCTGGCCGCTTTACACACAGAATTGATGAAGTTGTAAAAAGGTTTTCATTCCCATATTACACAACTGGCTTAAATGGAGCGACAATGTTACTTCCAGATGGGAGTTTATTTCATGAATCGAGTTTTGAAAATACTGTTGCCCAGGAAATATATCGATATATACATAAAAAAGGACTAGCGGATATTGTTTGTGCAAATGAGCAACGATATACAAAAAGGAAAAATGAACATCACCATAATTTCGAAATGTATATGGGCGTGCATATCGCTGAAATTGAAGCGTTAGAAGAAGAGTTTGGTAAGACTGTACACCCTGCAAAATTGTTTGTTTTTGGAGAAGAAGAGAAAATTGTGACGTTAGATCAAGAGCTACGAGATATGTTTCAAGGCGAAGCGGAAGTTTTTATATCAGGTAAACGCTATGTTGATATTATGCCAAGAGGCGTGAGTAAGGGGAGTGCTCTAAAGCGACTAATGGACCATTTGCAAATTGAAGCAAATGAAGTTGCTTGTATTGGAGATTCCTTCAATGATATTTCTATGTTTGAAGTAACCCCGCATTCATTTACTCTTCATCATGCCCATCCATATGTAAAGGAGAAAGCAAATCATATAGTGCGTTCGGTTGAAGAGGCTGTTATGAAATTACCGTTACTTGTATAAAAAAGAAGCCCGTCACTCGCGGGCTTCTTTTTTACTTGAATAAAGATTTAACAAAATCAATGATACTTGAGAAGAAATCTTTCACTTTATCTAGAAAACTTTGTCCTTCTTCAGATCCTAAAAAGGCAGAAACGTGTTCTTTTGCTTTGTTTAATTGACTACCAACTTGATTCCAATCGATATTAAGATTCTTCATTTTATCAAATAACGCTACTAGGTTATCTAACTGTTCATCTGTTAATGTAATGCCGAGTTGATCAGCAATTTTTTTAATTAATGAACGTAAATCTTCTGTTGTTTTTGGCTGTTCTTTTGCAATTTCTTCTTTAATTTTTGCAACAAGTTGAACTGCTTTTTCTTCACCAATTTTATCACCAAGCTGGGCTGTTTGTACCATTTCTTCATTCGCTACTTTTTTAACTTCTTCCGGAATTGGTTTATTGGACGCAGTTTCATATGCTTTCATTAATCCAGTTAAAGCTGCAGTTCCTGAAACTTTAAAAGGTGCAGTAATTTGAATTTCTGCATCTTTTACACCTGCTGTAATCAAAGCGTTAGTGTACATTGCATCTGTTACCCAGTTAATGTTCTTTGATCGTACAATAAGACCAGATCCTGGTTTTGTGTATGTAATCATAGAAGAAGAAATTGCTCTCGTACCAATTTGTGCTTTTGGAACAATGCCTTCTAGAAATTTATGTTCTTCCGCATTAGATACAGTGATAATTGTAGCATCTTTCGGTGCTTTCATTTCTTTTAACAGATCTTGTTTTTGTTGTTCGGATAAGTTCTCTCCTAGTGTAACAATTGATTCTCCCTCGATGATGTCTGCAAATGAAGCTGTTGGCATCATAAATACCGTTACAGCTAATAGCAGAGCTAATAATTTCGTTTTCACGAAAAACCGCTCCCTTTCTCTTTCTAAAATTTTCGGGCAACAAAGTTATTATAGTATATATTTCTTATTTGTCACCTAGCTTTTTCCACATTTCAAAAAAGAAGTATCTAGATTGTCGGATTCTTTTTGTTTCTAGTCATGAATGTGGTAATATAGTGCTGAGATAGTTGAAAGGAGACATATACATATGAAAACTTTAGGATACATATTAATGGAAAACGGTGAAAAAATCGAATTGGAATTTTTCCCAGAAGAAGCGCCAAAAACAGTAGAAAACTTTAAAAAATTAGCAGAGCAAGGATTTTATGACGGTGTTACATTCCACCGTGTTATTCCTGGCTTCGTAAGCCAAGGTGGAGACCCAACAGGTACAGGTGCTGGTGGTCCAGGTTACTCTATTCCATGTGAAACTGATGGAAACCCTCATAGACACCTTGTAGGATCACTTTCTATGGCTCACGCTGGCCGTAACACAGGCGGTAGCCAATTCTTTGTTGTTCATGAGCCACAGCCACATTTAGATGGCGTTCATACTGTATTTGGTAAAGTAACAAGCGGTATTGAAACAGTATTAAAAATGCGTCAAGGCGATGTAATGAAAGAAGTTAAAGTTTGGGAAGAATAAGGTAAGGTAAGGGAAAAGAGAGCTTTTGCTCTCTTTTTTATTTTTAATGAGATTGAGTACTTCTTCTACAGCATCATACAAGTAGTATTGTTGCTAAAATATATTGCTTGTGAGAACAAACCTTTAACAAATTACATAGAATACATTACATTATATGTTTCAACAAATATTTTTTGTTATATTAATTTTGCTAGAATTGTGCTGCTTTAGGGTAATTATGAATGAAGTGATGTTGAATGATATGTTTCTTTTCATTCTATATAAAATTTTCTTTTTTTCACTCTATTTATTAAAGGAATAGTGCTGAAACATAGATTTGACTTTCTTCTTTTCGCTTTGTATGATTATCAAGTTGTTTTAGACTCTTCTCACTCTGTTGAAAATATTGTAAAATGAATGTGATATGAAAAGAGTGATTGAGGGGATTACTAGTTTGTAACTTTTGTGAGAAGGGATAAGGGTTATGTTAATTCGTTTTAAAAAAAGTTATGAAAAAATTGCAATGGGGCTTCTTTCGTTTATGCCAACTGAAAAAGATGTGAAAACATTACAATTGACAATGAAAGAATATGAAGCAAAAGATGATTGGCAATTGTATTTGTGGAAAGAAAATGAAGATTTTGTTGGAATAATGGGGATTGTAAAAAAAGAGAATCAAGTATTAGAAATTCAGCATTTAAGTGTAAATCCGTCTCACCGTCATGTGGGGATTGGAACGAAGATGGTGCAAGAGTTAAAGAGTAAATTTCTTGAGTTTACAATTTGCGGAAATGAGCAAACAGCAAGTTTTTGCGAAAAATGTAAAGGGCTAGAACAAAATATACATTCGTGAAAGCAGGGATAAGTAGTTTATTATCTCTGCTTTCTTTTTTGTAATTGTTCGTTTCGTTCAGTAATGACCTCTGTGCGATTACGCAAAGTGTGCTTGTGTATAATATATTCACTTGGAATAGCATTCAAGTCTTTCCAAGAGAGGTTTTGTTTTTTGCATAACTCTATGCACTGCTTCTCTAACAATGGATCTGATAAGGGTAAAAATAAAGGTACAAAACGTTCTTTTTTATGGATAGATTGCAATCTTTCATTGAGCAAGGAAAGAAGTTGTACTTGATTAATTCCTAAACGTTGTAAAGACACACCGCTTTTTTCTAAAATTGTGATTGCGCTTTTCATCATTTTTGTGGAACCATTCCAGTTAGCACGTCTTTGGTGGTATAAAGAAACGGCAATTTGAATGAGACCAACTAAGTAATGATCACGATTTCCTCTTGGTTTTGTCTTCCAGTACTCTTCTAGTATTTCGTGGCATTCAAAATAGTCGTAATCTCCTTGGAAATGAATTAAAAATTGTATGTATTCGGTAGGATACATGTTTTCTCGCCCCTATCTAACGGTTATACATATAAGTGTATCATAGAAATATGAACAATAAACGACTAGGAGATTTCCCCCTAGCCGTTATTGTTCATATTAGCAGAAGCAAGCTGCTCCTACAATAATTAGCAAAATAAACAGTACAACAAGTAATGCGAACCCACCGCTAAAACCACAATCAACGTGACCCATAGTTTTTTGACCTCCTACATTGTTCTTACTACACTGTTATCATATGAAGTGGTGGGCATGATGACATAGGCATCGGTCTATTTTTAATTAAATTTCTTAAAAAGGTTGGATAGAACATGAGTATGCTCTATACTTATGTTGTTATAGAAAAAATGTGGTGGGATGCTTTGTGCAATATAATTTTAAAGTAGAGGCTTTTGAAGGGCCTTTAGATCTATTGTTACATTTAATACATCGTTATGAAATTGATATATATAATATTCCTGTAGCAGATATTACAGAGCAATATTTATCTTATGTGCATACGATGAAAGAACTGCAATTAGATGTTGCAAGTGAGTATTTAGTAATGGCCGCAACGTTATTACAAATTAAAAGTAAAATGTTGTTGCCGAAACATGAAGAAGATGTACTTGATAACGGTGATGATTTTATAGATGATCCTCGTCAAGAATTGATGGAGAGGTTAATTGAATATAAGAAATATAAGCAAGTTGCTACTGAGTTAAAAGAAAGAGAACAAGAAAGAGCACAGCTATATACACGTCCACCAATTGACTTTACATCGTTGCAACAAGAAGAAGAGACAAGCTTGCCTCTTGATGTTACGTTATATGATATGCTAGCGGCATTTCAAAAATTAATGCGCCGTAAAAAGGCAAAAAAACCTGTAACAACACGTATTACTCGTCAAGAAATACCAATTGAACAGCGAATGACTGATATTTTAAAGCAATTAAAAATAAAGGGTGGTCGCCAAAGTTTTCATGATTTGTTTGTTGATGATGAACGTGAAATAATGGTTGTGACATTTTTAGCAGTTCTGGAACTTATGAAAAATCAACAAATCATAATTGAGCAAGAACATAATTTTGATGAAATTTTCGTATCAAGCTCTAATAAATCTGCATAGAGCAAGTATATGAAATTGGGATAGAAACACTTTATCTCATGCTATGTTTTAATGTATCGTTTGGAGCAAGAGAAAAAATATTGAACCGAACGCATTGATTGTGATTCGGTTTTTTGATGTGTATTTTTATGGGGAAATAGAAGGAAGGAGCTCGTGAAATGGATAGGAAAGAACAAAAGTCAATTATTGAAGGCCTTTTATTTGTTTCTGGTGATGAAGGGATTTATCCAGAACAAATAGCGAAAGTTCTTGAAATTGAAATGAATGAAGTAATTAATATTTTAGAAGAAATGCAACAAGAATGTGAAGGTGCAAACCGTGGTTTGCAAATTGTACAGTATGCAAAAGTATATCGTTTTGCTACAAAGAAAGAACATGCTTCATATTATCAAAAATTAATAGATACACCAACAGCTGCTTCGCTCTCACAAGCTGCCCTTGAAACGTTAGCGATTGTTGCATATCGTCAACCAATCACAAGGACTGAAATGGAAGAGATTAGAGGAGTTAAAACCGATAAGGCGTTACAAACGTTGGTTTCACATTTACTTATAAAAGAGATGGGAAGAGCAGAAGGACCAGGGCGTCCTATTTTATACGGAACAACAAAAGAATTTTTGGACACATTTGGATTGAAAACATTAGATGATTTACCGCCGCTTTCTGAAGAGAATGAACAAATGAATGAAGCGGATTTATTCTTCGGTTCCTTACAAGAGATATCGAAATAAAAGCTTAGCATTTTGCTAAGCTTTTTTTGTATATCAATTATTTACAGTGCCATACTAAATGAAAAAAGGAGACGAGTTATGAGAGGTATGCGGATTATTCTATTATTAGTTTCTGTTTTATTATGTTTTTCTTTAAATAGCGCATCAGCTAAAAGGTATATGATGTCTATTCATACTACGTCTCCTTTACATATGCATCGGCAACATCTTAGTAAAATGAAAGTGAGCTTTTTAAAAGTGGGACAAGGTGATGCAACACTTATCATAATGCCAAACGGACAAACAATGTTAATTGATGGAGGACCTTATGAAGCAGGAGAGGTTATTATTCAGAAATTAATTGAGAAAGGGATTAATCATTTAGATGTAATTGTCAGTACCCATCCTGATATGGATCATATAGGGGGGCTAATTCCAATTGTAGAGCAAATGCCGGTATCGCTTATATTAGATAGCGGAAAAACATATAGTTCTCTTACTTATCATACATATCGGAATAATATTAAAAAAAGAGGGATACCTTTCGTTTCAGTAAAGGAAGGGCAATATATACCGCTGGATCCACATGTTTCTATACAAGTATTAAACAATGGGAAATCAAAAGATGAAAATAATGAATCCTCAATTGTTTTAAAGGTGCGATATGGAAAAGCGGATTTTTTATTAATGGGTGACGCGGATGTACGGACAGAACATGAAATATTAAAACGATTTGATGTACATGCAGATGTTTTAAAAGTGGGGCATCACGGCTCGTATACTTCAACCAGTGAAACGTTTATAAAAAAAGTGGAACCGCAGTTTGCTATTCTGTCTTACGGGAGTAGTAATCCGTATGGACATCCTCATCAAAGTGTAGTAAAACGCTTAAAAAGGCACGGTATAATGGTATATAGAACGAATAAACGTACAGTAGAAATAGAAACAGATGGTGAACATGTTATGTTAGAGTCTAGCGGGTTAATGCCGTTGTTGAAGTGATTTCTATATTAGGGGTGGATACTGTCCCTTTTTGGAAAAATGAATAATATATATTATAATTATAAAGGACGTAAGGAATTTCCTTTTTTGTTGAATAAAAAGGAAATTTCATTAGAATGTATAGACAACTACTCGTGCATATATTAAGATGGAACTAGGCGAATAAGGTAATAATAACAAGTAGGTATTTCATGGGAAAGGATCGATGAAAATGAAAACGCAAATTGTCATCAATGCCAAAATTTACACAGGTCAAGAAATAGTGGAAAACGGATTTATCCGTTACGCAGAAACCATTAAAGAAATTGGTTTGATGGCTCAATATGTACCACAAGAAAATGAAACTGTTTTTGATGCTACAGGGAAGATTGTAATTCCAGGTATGATCGATGTTCATATTCATGGTGGATACGATATTGATGCGATGGATGCAAATAGCGATGGGTTAGTAACTCTAGGTAAAGAAATGTTAAAAGAAGGGGTTACAACTTACTTTCCAACAACAATGACACAAGCTCCAGAGGCAATTGAAGCAGCGCTAACCGCTGCGAAAGAAGCAAAAGAAAAAGGAGCACATTTCGAATATATTCACTTAGAAGGACCTTATGTTTCAAAGAAACGTGCAGGTGCACAACCACTTGAACATATCGTTCCTGCAAATATTGAGCAATTTAAACAATGGCAAGAAGCAAGTGGGAATTTAATTAAATTAGTAACATATGCGCCAGAAGAAGAGGGAGCATTAGAGTTTGAACAATATCTTGCTGAAACTGGTGTAGTGGGCACAATGGGGCATACAGATGCAATTGATGCGCAACTAAAAAATAGAAAGATTACACATGCGACACATTTATACAATCAAATGCGTGGATTACATCACCGTGAACCAGGAGTTGTTGGTCATGTGTTATTAAATCCAGATGTAATGGTTGAAGTAATTACAGATGGTATTCATATTCACCCTGATATGGTGAAATTAGCATATAAGTTAAAAGGACCGAAAAAAGTAAGTGTTATTACTGACGCAATGCGCGCAAAAGGTCTTGAAGATGGATTATATGAGCTTGGCGGACAGCCAGTACATGTAAAAGATGGTAGTGCTCGATTAGAAGATGGAACGTTAGCTGGTAGTATTCTAAAAATGGATCAAGCTTTCCGAAATGTAATTGAATTTACGGGTTGTTCAATCGAAGATGCAGTACTGATGACATCAGTTAACCAAGCAGAAGAGTTTGGATTAAATAATAAAGGTGCATTAGCAGTAGGAAAAGATGCAGACTTTGTTGTGATGAATGAAGATTTACATGTATATGATACGGTTCGTTTAGGAATTCATATGAAGGAAGGGAAGTAATTAAATGAATATTCTTGTTGTAAAAACTCCAGAAGAACTAGCCGAAGCAGGTTATAAATTAATTGAAGAAGTTGTAAAAACAAAAGAAAATCCAACATTAGGAATGGCTACAGGAAGCTCTCCATTAGGTATTTATGCAGAAATGCGAAAAAATAAACTTGATACAAGCCGTGTAACCACTGTAAACTTAGATGAGTACGTAAATTTACCACATGAAGATAAAAACAGCTATCACTATTTCATGCAAGAACAGTTGTTTGATCATCTTCCATTTAAACAAACTTATGTACCAAACGGGATGGCAAGTGATTTAGAGGAAGAGTGCAAACGTTACGAGGGCATTCTAACTGCTAACCCAGTTGACCTACAGATTCTTGGAATCGGTGAAAACGGTCACATCGGATTTAATGAGCCAGGAACACCGTTTAATTCTCCAACGAACATTGTTGAATTAACAGAATCTACACGCCAAGCAAACCTTCGCTTCTTCGAAAAAGAAGAAGATGTGCCAACTCATGCGATTACAATGGGAATTGGAAGCATTATGAAAGCGAAACAAGTTCTACTTGTTGCTATGGGTTCTAAAAAGGCAGAAGCTGTTAAAGAATTATTGCAAGGTGAATATAGTGAAGAGTGTCCGGCTACAGTTTTACAACGTCATCCGAATGTAACCGTAATCGCAGATCAAGAAGCTCTATCTTTATGCAGTGAGGCGATTGCTGATGAACATCGACAAGTATTCACCATTTCCGATCTATTATCAGATTCAAGAGTGGGTGAAACAGCTAATTGAGGACGGCGAATGGAAGCCGGGAGATAAAATCCCATCTGAGAATGAACTTTGTGATAAGTTCGAAGTGAGTCGTATGACAATCAGACAGGCGATTAATAATTTAGTGGAACAAGGCTATTTATATCGGAAGCGTGGAATTGGAACATTTGTCCAACTTCCGAAAGTGGAACAAAAATTGCAAGGAATGACGGGATTCACAGAAGATATGATTTCTCGTGGAATGAACCCAAGTAGTCAATTACTTAGTTTCCGCCTAGTTCCAGCTACTGCTAAAATAGCAGACCGGTTGAGAATACAGGAGGGGGAATCGGTTTATGAAGTGAGGCGTATTCGCTTAGCTGATGATGAACCGATTGCTTTTGAGACGACATATTTGTCGCCAGCTCTTGTAAAAGATATTAACGAAGAGATATTGCAACAATCTTTATATGAACATTTAGAGAAAAAACTGGGCTTTAAACTTGTTAGCGCTACTCAGTCAATTGAAGCTTCTGTTGCGACGGAAAATGAAGCTGAACATCTGCATATTCCTAAAAAGGCGCCTGTACTTGTAATGCGTCAATGGTCATATTCAGAAGGTGAGATACCGCTAGAGTACGTGAAATGTATTTATCGTGGAGATCGTTATAAATTTATTACGAATATCGCACGTAACAAATAGTATATTTCAGTTTGTGAAGTACAGTCGAAATGAAAATGGATAACATGTAAAGAAATAAAAATACGACTCATCCTTATAAGGAATGAGTCGTATTTTTATTATGAGCAATTACGTGGTTAACAGCATCTTTGACGTGATTTACTACATAGTGAGCGTGTTTTTTTACTGCATCATCTGCTTGCGACATAGCAAAACTGTGAGGAGTTAAAGAAAACATAGGAATATCATTGTAAGAATCCCCTATACAAGCAATTTCCTCAGGTTTTATTTGAAACTCATTTAATAAAACAGAAATGGCAGAGCCTTTACTAACATTCGGTGGCATTACATCTAAACATTGTTCTGCTGAGATGAAAGTACTAACTTTCCCGTGGAATTTTTCATCAATTTTTTTTTGAAGGAGTTGTAAGCTCTCCTTTGTTCCACCGACAGAAATTTTATTTGGGAAAATTGTATCATCAATCTTCTGTAGTAAGTTTGGTTCTTCAACAGAAGTCATTGTTACTTGTTGTTCAAGTTCTTGAATAAAAGGTGTTTTCTCTTCAATGTAATAATTATGCTCATCACTTACATAACGGAAATAAGGATTTTCATTCGTCATAGCTAACAAATCGGGAAGTATGCTGGAATCAAAAGTTGCAGATAATAGTTGTTTATTTTCATGTGTATATACAAAAACACCATTTACACTAATACGATGAAAATTTGTATTTACAGCTTTCATTAAGTCTGCAATTTCATTATCAAGTCTTCCGGAAGCGAAGCAAAGAATAACATTTTGCTCGGCGAGGCTGCGTAGTGCCGCAACATCTTGTTCATCAATAAGACCTCCGTGTTGCATCATTGTACCATCGATATCACTTACAAACATTTTAATCATGCTGTTATCTCCTTTCTATGTACAGTTGCTCTTACATTATACGCATCATATATAAACATGTCTAAAAAATGAATTTTTATTAAATGGCAGATGTTTTACATTGACGACAAAGAAGAATATTCTGTAACATAAAAGTAGGCTATTTAAGTACGAGGGTGGTGTTATATGAATAATTATCTAGAAATTAAAAAAGTTTTAAATAATAATGTCATCATTGCTAGCCATCCTGAACACGAGGAAGTAGTAGTGATTGGTAAAGGAATTGGATTTGGGAAAAAAGCGAAAGATGTATTGGAGCAAGAACAAATCGAAAAAATGTTTGTCTTAAAAAATGAACGTGATCGTGAACAATATAAATTATTAGTGCCGCATGTTAGTGAAAAATTAATTGAATTGATGAACGATATTATGCTGTACATTCAAGAAAAAGCGAAATCTCCACTAAATGAACATATTCATATTGCGTTAACAGATCATATTTCATTTGCAATTAAAAGGTTAAAGCAAGGACTTACAATTGATAATCCTTTTTTAGTTGAAACAAAAATGCTCTATCCAGAGGAATATGAAATTGCGGAAGGTGTTGTAGAACTTTTAAATTCTCGTTTGCAAATTACATTGCCAGAAGGAGAAATTGGTTTTATTGCACTTCACATTTACAGTTCGCTTACAAATTCTGATTTATCTTCAGTTAATCAAAACTCCCGTCTCATTGCACAACTTGTATCTTTAATTGAGACAAACTTAGAAATTACATTAGATCAAGAGAGCATTCATTATTTACGCCTTATTCGTCATCTCCAATATGCTATTGAGAGGGTGAAAAAAGGAGAAAAAGTAGAAGAATCGCAAAGTTTTGCTGATTTATTAAAGGCGGAGTATCCAGTTTGCTATAACGTAGCTTGGAAGCTAGTTAAGGTCATGCAAAAAGAGTTGCAACTACCTGTATATGAAGCTGAAAGTATTTATTTAACGATGCACTTGCAACGCTTAGTCAAGGCAGAGCATGTGTAATAAGTCATATATTTTTGTCTAAAATGAAAACGTTAAAAAAAATGATTGAATCGCTTACAATAGTTATGTATAATAACTATTGCAAAGTTATACAAATTTCGACAAACACATTAAGGTGAGTAACGAAAACGTTTGCCTTAATTATAGTGAACTTATACGTAAACCTATTTTTGACACGTGTTACTGATTCGATCAGGCATGAGTGGAGAAAAGTAAGGAATGTAAGCTAGAGAAAGGGATATACTACCCTTTGTATAGCTATCGTTCTATCTTTTTTTCCTCATGTCTTTTTGGCGTTTGTCGGAAGGTATCAATATAGATAAGAGAGGAAGGGTTTCCATGTTTAAGAAGATCTTTGGTGTTCTTCAAAAAGTCGGAAAAGCGTTAATGCTTCCAGTAGCGATTTTACCGGCAGCAGGTATTTTACTTGGATTTGGTAATGCATTTCAAAATCCACAGTTAACAAATGTTATTCCTGCTTTAAAAGCAGATTGGTTCGTAATGGTTGCAAAAATTATGGAACAATCTGGTGATATTATTTTCGCTAACCTTGCATTATTATTCGCAGTTGGGGTAGCAATTGGTTTAGCTGGTGGAGATGGAGTAGCTGGTTTAGCAGCATTCGTCGGCTACTTAATTATGAACAAAACGATGAGTGTGTTCTTAGAAGTAGATAAGCTAGTGAAAGTAACAAGTTCTGGAGCAGACCCAGTAAAAATTGGATTTGCAGATCCAGCGTATGCAAACGTATTAGGTATTCCAACGCTACAAACAGGGGTATTTGGTGGTATTATCGTCGGTATAGTAGCGGCATATTGCTATAATAAATACTTCAACATTGAATTACCATCATACTTAGGTTTCTTTGCAGGTAAGCGTTTCGTACCGATCGCAACTGCAACATTCTCTTTAATAGTAGGTATTATCATGTGCTTCGTTTGGCCATACATTCAAGGTGGCTTAAACACGTTCTCACATCAAATGATTGATGCAAATAGAACAATCGCAGCATTTATATTCGGTTTAATTGAACGTTCATTAATTCCATTTGGACTACATCACATTTTCTATTCACCGTTCTGGTTCGAATTCGGTCAGTATACAAATGCAGCTGGCGAATTAATCCGTGGTGACCAAAAAATCTTTATGGCACAGTTAAAAGACGGTGTAGAATTAACAGCAGGTACATTTACAACTGGTAAGTATCCGTTCATGATGTTCGGTCTTCCAGCAGCAGCTTTAGCAATGTACCATGAAGCACGTCCAGAAAATAAAAAATTAGCAGCAGGTATTTTAGGTTCTGCAGCATTAACATCTTTCTTAACAGGTATTACAGAGCCACTTGAATTTTCATTCTTATTCGTAGCGCCAGTATTATTCGGAATTCACGCTGTATTTGCTGGTCTATCATTTATGACAATGCAAATTTTAGGTGTTAAAATTGGTATGACATTCTCTGGTGGTTTAATTGACTTCCTATTATTCGGTGTACTACCAGGCCGTACAGCATGGTGGTGGGTAATTATTGTTGGTCTTGTACTAGCAGTTATTTACTACTTCGGATTCCGCTTTGCAATCCGTAAATGGAATCTAAAAACACCTGGTCGTGAAGAGGCAAATGCGAATGACGGTGCAGGAAAAACAGAAGCAGGCGAACTTCCTCGTGAAGTATTAGTAGCACTTGGTGGTAAAGAAAACATTGCTTCTTTAGATGCTTGTATTACTCGTTTACGTGTTCAAGTTAACGAACAAAAGAATGTAAACAAAGACCGCTTAAAAGAACTTGGAGCAGCTGGTGTACTTGAAGTTGGAAATAACATTCAAGCTATTTTCGGACCGAAATCTGACACATTAAAATCACAAATTCATGATATAATGTCAGGTCGTACACCTCATGTTGAAAAAGAAGAACCTGTAAAAGTGGAAGAAACTCCTCAAAAAGTTGATGAAAATGAAACAATTGTATCACCAATTGAAGGGAAAATATTACCAATTACAGAAGTACCTGACCAAGTATTCTCAGGAAAAATGATGGGAGACGGATTTGCAATTGAGCCAACTGAAGGAACAGTAGTTTCTCCAGTTAACGGTGAAATTGTCAATGTATTCCCTACAAAACATGCGATTGGTATTCAATCTGAAGGCGGAAAAGAAATTTTAATCCACTTTGGTATTGATACTGTAAAATTAAATGGTGAAGGATTCGAGGCACTTGTAGCACAAGGTGATAAAGTGAAGCAAGGCCAACCATTATTAAAAGTAGATCTTGCATTTGTAAAAGAAAATGCACCATCTATCATTACACCA
The DNA here is from genome assembly GCF_049310765.1 of Bacillus sp. PSXD-155. Lineage (NCBI taxonomy): Bacteria > Bacillati > Bacillota > Bacilli > Caryophanales > Bacillaceae > Bacillus > Bacillus sp. PSXD-155. Next base: position 260,522 of record NZ_JBMOWC010000006.1, read on the forward strand.
ATTGTATTTACAAACTTACAACAAGGGCAACAAGTCGAATTGAAAAAAGATGGAAATGTTAAGAAGGGCGAAACTGCTATTATTGACATTCAGTAGGAATTTGACGCAAAATGTTTATAATTATAATAGGCGATGTGGTTGACCGAACATCGCCTATTATATACAATAGATGATGTAGTACTCACGTCTATACAACTAAAAAAAACTGTAATTTAAAGGAGATAAATAATCATGGAAAAAATCTTTAAAGTAACTAGCGACTCAGGAATTCATGCTCGTCCAGCAACTCTACTTGTAAACACTGCAAGCAAATTCGGTTCTGACATTAACTTAGAGTATAACGGAAAGAACGTTAACTTAAAATCAATCATGGGCGTTATGTCTTTAGGCATTCAACAAAACGCAGAAATTAAAATCACTGCAAATGGTGATGATGCAGCTCAAGCACTAGCAGCTATCGAAGAAACTATGAAAAACGAAGGATTAGGAGAATAATGACTCTTAACATTCAAGGGATCGCTGCATCAAGTGGGATTGCTATTGCAAAGGCTTTCAGACTTGAAAATCCTGAATTTAACATCGAAAAGAAATCAATTACAAACGAAGCTGCAGAAATTGCACGCTTAGACGCTGCGCTTGAGAAAGCAAAAACTGAATTAGAAGCTATTAAGGACCACGCATTTGCTGAGCTAGGTGCTGACAAAGCTGCAATCTTTGAAGCACATTTATTAGTGTTAAATGATCCAGAACTAGTAAACCCAGTAAAAGATAAAGTAAATAGCGAAAAAGTAAATGCTGAATTTGCAATGGATGAAGTTGCATCAATGTTTATTTCTATGTTTGAAAACATGGATAACGAATATATGAAAGAACGTGCTGCGGACATTCGTGACGTAACAAAACGCGTTCTTGCACATTTACTAGGAATTAACTTCTCAAATCCTGGTACAATTTCTGAAGAGGTAATCATCATTGCTGAAGATTTAACACCATCTGATACAGCTCAGTTAAACCGTAAGTATGCAAAAGGTTTCACTACTGATATTGGTGGACGTACATCTCACTCTGCAATTATGGCTCGTTCTATGGAAATTCCAGCTGTTGTTGGTACGAAAGTTGTTATGGAAAAAATCCAAAACGGCGATATCGTTATCATTGACGGTTTAGATGGAGAAGTAATTGTAAACCCATCAGAAGAAACTCTTCGTTCGTTTGAAGAAAAGAAAGCGAAATTTGAAGAGCAAAAAGCTGAATGGGCTAAATTAAAAGACCAAGCTACTGTAACAAGTGACGGACATCACGTTGAGCTTGTTGCAAATATCGGAACACCAAATGATGTACAAGGCATTATCGATAATGGCGGAGAAGGCGTTGGCTTATACCGTACAGAATTCTTATACATGGGCCGTGACAATCTTCCAACAGAAGAAGAGCAGTTCGAAGCGTATAAAGCAGTTCTTGAAGGTGTAAAAGAAGGTCAACCAGTCGTTGTTCGTACACTTGACATCGGTGGAGATAAAGAGCTTCCATACTTACATTTACCAAAAGAAATGAACCCATTCTTAGGATACCGTGCAATTCGCTTATGTCTTGATGAGCAAGATGTGTTCCGTACACAACTTCGTGCATTACTTCGTGCTAGCGTATACGGTAACTTAAAAATTATGTTCCCAATGATTGCAACTCTTGATGAGTTCCGTCAAGCGAAAGCGATTTTATTAGAAGAGAAAGCGAAACTTGTAGAAGCGGGTACAACTGTTTCTGATTCTATTGAAGTTGGTATGATGGTTGAAATCCCAGCTTCAGCAGTATTAGCAGATCAATTCGCGAAAGAAGTTGACTTCTTCTCTATCGGAACAAATGATTTAATCCAATACACAATGGCTGCAGACCGTATGAACGAACAAGTATCATACTTATACCAACCATATAACCCATCTATTTTACGTCTTGTAAAAATGGTTATCGATGCTGCTCATAAAGAAGGAAAATGGGCTGGTATGTGTGGTGAGATGGCGGGCGATTCACTTGCTATCCCATTATTATTAGGATTAGGATTAGATGAGTTCAGTATGAGTGCAACATCTATTCTTCCTGCAAGAACACAGCTAAGCAAGTTGTCAAAAGCAGAAATGGAAACATTAGCAGAAAAAGCATTAATGATGTCAACTGCTGAAGAAGTTGTTGAACTAGTTAAAAGCATATAATCAATAAAAAAACCTGAGTCGATTTGAAATCGGTCTCAGGTTTTTTCTATGAGAAAAGTAAATCTTATTTGCTTACTATCGAGGATAAGAGACAGAATTAGATAGCGATTGCAACGATATCAGTTGGGCATACACGTAAAATGCCATTAAAAGTATTACGTTGACGGTTCTTATCATCTTTGTTGTCGTCTTTATTATCTTTATCATTATTGTTACGAGCTAAAGCAGAGAAAAGAGCAACACCGTTAGCGAAACCTTCAAAAATTACATTGTTGAAAGATCCGATACCTTTAATGCTTAAAAGAGAAAGTTCTGTTCCAACTGAAATGCTAGCAAGTACGTTACATACAGCTGGTTGTTGTGGTCTAACTACTTCTTTCTCTTTCTCTTTCTCATGATGTCTGCACTCTCTTTCATGATGATGACAGTCTCTAAAGTTATCACAGCATCCAAATGATCCAAACATAATCCTCATCACCCCCTTCACACTTATAATCTATGTAAGTTCGGTAGTGAGTGACTGGACAGAGAGTGGAATTTTTTCTAGGGGATTTTCTCATTTTAAATGACTAGCTGGGTGTTTAGTATGGAATGATGTTTAAAATAGGGGAAATATAACAAAAAATGTAAAAACCACCAAAATAAATGAAATAGGTAGCCTTTACACTTTTTTACTTTTATATAAAACGATGATATATACAGGAAGAGCTAGGAGTAGTGGTACAATGGATCGTGCAGTATGTTTTTCTGATTCTAATTGGAATGCTTCTTCTTTTGGGAATTGTAAAATGGAGATGTTTGCGGCATCACCAATAAAATATAGAAGCAGTACAGTTACTATGTAACATAAAAGTGCGATAAAGCTTCCGTATGAACTCAATGAAAATCCCTCTCTTGTTATCTATTTGTTATCATTGTATCATAATTGTAACAAAAATACACGGGTATATTTCAACACCTAAACAAAATTCGACACAAAACGTCAAGTTTATTTATGATAAGGGAATAGAATATACTTTTCCATAAGTATAAATGTCGAATGATTTGTAGTAATATTACAAAAGTATGACAGGAAATAAAAAAACGAAGGCAATGTAGTTACCTTCGTTTTTTATTATTTTGCCCACTCACTCACTTGCTCTACGCTCATACGAGGTGCAGGGTGGCCTTTTAAAGTTGATTCACCAATTGTAATAAGCATAATTGGAACGTAACGAGATGAAACGTTAAATTCGTCTGTCAGTGCTTGTGGATTGAAGCCACCAATAGCACAAGTATCCCAACCAGTTGCTTTAGCTGCAAGCATAAGTTGCATTGCTGCTAAAGATGCATTTGAAAAGGCAGCATCTCTTGGGAATTGTTCACGAGCATATGCAGATTCAATATTTTTAGCTAAGCGTTCTTTTGCTTCTTCTTTCATAAATCCTTGTTCTACAATTGGACCATATACTGGCTCAACATTTTTATAAGCTTCTAAATCACCTAAAATAGCGACTACTGCAGAAGCATCAAGAATTTGTTGTTGGTTATAAGCTATTGGGTGTAATCGTTTTTGTACATCTTCACCTTGAAAAACGAGGAATTTCCAGTGTTGCAAGTTCCAAGCGGAAGGTGCTTGTGCTGCGGCTTTTAAAATCTCATGTAATTCTGTAGATGAGATTTCTTTATTTGGGTTGAATGCACGTGTAGATGTGCGTTCATATAGAACGTTAAAAAAGTTGTCGTTTGTCATTGTATATCCTCCAAATTGTATATCGAATTATTTTCAAAAAAATAATATACACTACTTACATTTTGTAAGTTATCGAATTTAAGAATATAATATCTTTATTTTAATTGTCAAGTTTTAAAAATAAGCTAGGGCATTCATACAAACGATACAATTCCTACAATCATACACTAAAAAAGGAATTTATAGAGTGAAAAGCGAAGATAACATTCTCAATTAGCTTGTTAATATGTATCTCTCACAAATTAAAGTTTATTGGAGAACAGTCTTTTAAAAAAGTTTGTGAGGAATTCAGTAGAACAAGATATATGAAGTGAGTGAAGACTAGTGATGAACATACTACATTTTTTATTAGAGAATACGGTTTTCCAAAATGTGTTACAAGATCTGCAGTTAAATGTCCTTTATATAGAAAATGGATGTAAGCATCAACAAACGGTAGAAAATATCCATCCAAAATGTATGTTTATAGCAAATAGTTTTGAAGAGGGCGAACTATTATTTCAAAGAACGAAACCACACATTATCATTACGTATGTAACAGATTATTCTCAAATAAAATATATAAAGAATATGTATACTCCGCACAGTACATTCATTGTCATTTGGGATCAACAAATAACAAAAGAATTCACAGATGTACTTGCATTAGGAATACGTAATATTGTAATAGCTCCTGTAACTCCGCAAGCAGTGTTAGAGGAAGTGAATAAGAGTTTGTATCAACTTTCTTTAGTAAGGCAAGTCGGTTTGCAGCAGGAATTGCTTCAAACGATGTTTGATTTTCAAAATGATCTATTATTTATAGTAGAAGATGATGAGATTGTTGATTGTAATACAAATTTTTTAGCTTTTTTTGGATATGAAAATCTGTTTGCCTATCGTGAGCAACATTTAGTATTTGCTGAACATTTTATTAGAGAAAGTGGATACTATTCAACGACGCATGATATAACATGGTTAGACGATACTTTATCAAATGGTAGAAGAATTAAGATGCTAAATTATGAAGGGGTAGTATCCACTTTTTTATTACGTGCGACACCATTGCCAGAAGATTTATCAAGATTTATTGTAAAGTGCACGGAAATTACAGAATTAGATGAAATCTATCAAGAGCAAGAAAGACTTGCTATGGTAGATTCATTGACAGAGATTTATAATCGTTTAAAGTTTCAACAAATACTAGAGGTAGAGTGGGAAAAGGTAATACGTAGTGATGAGAAAATAGCTATCATTTTATTTGATATAGATAATTTTAAAACGGTTAATGACACATATGGTCATGATTTTGGTGATTTGGCATTAATACAACTTGCAGAGCTTATGAAATCTAAAGTGGAGCAACAACATGTATTTGCAAGATGGGGAGGAGAAGAATTCATTATATTAGTGACAAATACAGTAGAAAAGGAAGCGTTTCAAGTTGCGGAGTCATTACGATTCTTCATTGAAACAAAGCAATTCACTGGAATTTCGAAGCTAACAGCTAGCTTTGGAGTTGCGTTATATGAACAAGGAACTACAAGAGAAGAATTAATGCAACGAGCGGACATTGCATTATATGAAGCGAAAAAAAATGGGAAGAATCAAGTATGTGTGTATAGAAAAGAAAAAATGTAATTTTTCGCAACAAATTGTTGCGATTTTTTTTTATTGTTTGATAATAGAATAGGGGGACAATTTTTAGCGAAGGAATTATGGAGGATCAATATGATAAAAAAAGTAATGGTGATGGCTTCACTGTCTGCTATAGTTGGCGGCGGAGTATACTATTTTCTTGTTAGCCCCAATATAAAGGAAAACACTGTATTAACAACTAAAGTGAATCCTACTATTGAATCAGAAGTACAAGGGAATATAGAAGAAAAAGAAGAGCAACAAATTGATTATGCTAGCATATCTCAAAAATTAGATCAATATTTAGTCGGAAAGCAATTTAATGGAACAGTTTTGGTAACAGATAAAGAGCGTGTTATATTGAATAAAGGATATGGGTATGCTGATGTTCAAAATAAAATAGAAAATACGCCTCAAACAAAATATCGTATTGGTTCTATTACGAAAACAGTTGTTGCCACATCTATTTTACAGTTGCAAGAACAAGGTAAATTGAATATTCAAGATAATGTAAATAAATATATTCCTTCATTTCCGGAGAATAAAAATATTACACTATATCATTTATTAACCCATACCTCTGGTTTACCTGAACATGCGAAAGGAAATGTGAATGCTACTTCCCGTTTACAGTTAATTAATTGGATTGGACGTCAAAATTTAGAATTTCCTGCAGGAACAGGTTGGAGATATACAGATTATAATTATATGGTTCTTGCTTATATAATAGAACATATCTCGAAAAAACCTTTAGGAGATTACATAAAAGAAAACATATTTGTAAAAGCAGATATGCATGAATCCGGTATGGGAAATATGGTACCTGGAGATAAAAATTTTACAAAGGGTTATGTGAAAAAAAATCAAGAGCTTGTACCAGCGCAGAAGTTAGGCATGGATTGGCTATATGGTTGTGGTGAGATGTATACGACAGTTGGAGATATGAAGAAGTTAGACGAAGCAATTATAAATGGAAAACTTCTTTCTGAACAAAGTATACAAGCAATGTTTTCGCCTTCAGCAGAACGGAAATATGCATTTAGTTTTTATATATATCCAGATTATTTTCATAATCATGGTGTATTATCTGGTTGGAACACTTTCAATAATTTTAATAAAGAAAAAGGAATTTTTGTTATGTTATTTTCAAATGTAAAAAATAGTATGGATGATGACTTTAATAAAGAGTTCCGAAAGATGGTAAATGATTTATTAGAACAAAGGGGATGAGAAAATGGAACATAAAACTTTATCAATAGGTTTCATTGGTATTGGCGTAATGGGAAAAAGTATGGTTTATCACTTAATGCAAGATGGTCATAAAGTATATGTATATAATAGAACGAAAGCAAAAACAGATTCTTTAGTGCAAGATGGTGCACAATGGTGTGATACGCCAAAAGAGTTAGTGAAGCAAGTTGATATTGTAATGACAATGGTTGGATATCCACATGATGTAGAAGAAGTGTATTTTGGTATAGAAGGAATTATAGAACATGCAAAAGAAGGTACGATAGCAATTGACTTTACGACATCTACACCTACTTTAGCAAAACGTATTAATGAAGTTGCAAAAAGCAAAAATATATATACGTTAGATGCACCTGTCTCAGGAGGAGATGTTGGTGCGAAAGAAGCAAAACTCGCAATTATGGTAGGTGGAGAGAAAGAAATATATGATAGATGCTTACCTTTACTTGAAAAGTTAGGAACAAACATTCAATTACAAGGACCAGCTGGGAGTGGACAACATACAAAAATGTGCAATCAAATTGCGATTGCTTCCAATATGATTGGAGTATGTGAGGCTGTTGCTTACGCGAAGAAGGCTGGATTGAATCCAGATAAAGTGTTAGAGAGTATTTCAACAGGGGCAGCAGGTAGTTGGTCATTAAGTAATTTAGCTCCTCGAATGTTAAAAGGAGACTTTGAGCCAGGATTTTATGTAAAGCATTTTATGAAAGATATGAAAATTGCTTTAGAGGAAGCAGAAAAATTACAATTACCAGTCCCAGGCTTAAGTTTGGCGAAAGAATTGTATGAAGAGTTAATTAAGGATGGCGAAGAAAATAGTGGAACACAAGTATTATATAAAAAATATATAAGGGGGTAAACGAGGTGGACCTTCAAAAGTTTGATGAGATGATTGATACTGTACAGCGAGCTACTTGTATGCAAATTAATGAAAAACAAAAAGAAGCTTTTAAACAAAAATATGATTTTGAACCAGACTTTGAATATGGAAGAGATGAGAAGGGGCATTATGTAATTCGAACCTCTAAAAAGATGTTAGAAGAAATGGAGTTTTATTTGGCATTGAAATATGATCGTGATGGAGTGGATCTTTATATGCAAGCTGAGATTGACGGTATATTTCATGTATCTGTTAGCTATGGTGAAGATGCCCTACATCTACAAGAATTGTTTCAATTTCTAGAAGAAAATAAATAAAAGTCCTCATTTGAGGACTTTTATTTATTTAGTCATTATAAGTTAGAAGCGCGGCGACATCGTTCAACCGGGAATGGGATAATTTGTGCGATGTGATTAGGACCAAATTGTTTTGTACGAGCATGGCGTATTATATAAAAAGCACACAGAATTGAAACAGGAATAGCGCCGAATAAACCAAAAAATAAAGCGCTTACACAAGATGCAACAAATCCTAAAACACCAATTTCTAACTCTTCCATAATAGCTCCTAAAATAACAGGAAATGCTCCACATGTAACTCCAAGTATAAGTGCGATAAGTAAGCTCATGATTATCCCCCTCTGTTTGCGATATTATTTTCCTTCTTAGTTAATTGTAGTATATCACATGTAAAACAGAATTTTCAGAAAAATTTCAATAAATGTTCGAAAAATACACTTGAAAAATCAAGACGTTAAATTTGTGATGAAATGGTACTTTTGAGTAAATAAAAAATCAGGCTTATTTCAAAAGTGAAATAAGCCTGTTCCATAGGAGGATGTATATATGTAGAGTGAATAAAAGTTTGGAAAAGGGGATCCAAGTCCTTTTATTCAACTAACTACCTTAATAGATTGGAACCCAGCCTTCAGTTGTCACAAAAATACGAATAGCTACAACTTGACGATCATCTTGCAAGGTAAAATAATGTCTTGCATTTTCTGGAACAGATATTAGATCGCCTGGCTCAAGTTCAACATCAAAGAATTTCCCATCTTTGCCTTCAATAGCGAAAATGCCATGACCACTGACGATAAAGCGGACTTCGTCGTCTGTATGATGATGTTCTTTTTGGAAATTAATTAATAATTCGTCAAGGTTAGGTGTGCTATTTGAAAGTGAAATTACATCATGTGCTTTATAACCTCGACGTGCTGAAACATCAGCGATTTCTTTTGAAAAAACAGCTAATATTTCAGCTTTGTTTTCATCTGTTAAAGAATAATTTTCATTTAAATGAGTAGGAAGTTTAGAAATATTCCATTTCTCATATAAAACGCCTTCCTCTTGTAGAAATTTAGATACTTCCACTTCATTTTCAATACGAGTATTTACTTCATGAATACGAATTTGCGCCATTAGAAACGCCTCCTTGAATTGATAATAGTTTTATATGAAATTGGAATAAAAACTCATAAGCTTCTAATCTCTTCTTTGCATCAAAGCTATCTCGGCCCCATACGGTAATACCGTGGTTACGGATTAATACCGCTCCCGAATCACCTTGTATATGCTTTCGGAAGTTTTCTCCAAGCGTTGGGATATGGGCATGGTTTTCGATAATAGGAATGTGAATTGTTGCACCTTCTTCCCAAATATCGAGAGCTTTAATAATTTCTTGATTTTGAAGGGTAACTGCATCACTATATAAATTTGTGATGACATTATTATCAGTTGTATGAACATGAAGTACGCACCCGGCATTCGTATTGTTATAAATATGTGTATGCAATATTGTTTCTGCTGAAGGGCGTAATTCAGTCTCTAAAACGGGAACTCCTACATGATCTACTAATAGAAAATCATCTGGAGTGGTTTTTGTTTTATCTTTACCGCTTGCTGTAATGAGAAAAGTAAGTGGCTCATGACTAACTTTTATAGAAATATTACCACTTGTTGCTGGGAACCAATTTCGAGTTGTTAATTCTTTTTTTATCTCGCTTAAGTCATACCATTGACGAAAAAGTTGTTTCATGATTTCACCTCCAACAAATGTTTTAATTCATTTTGAATATCATGGAATGTTTCAAACGGTGTATAAGCAATATAATTCTCTTCACACTTTGTAATAAGGAAGTCACGAGCAAATACTTTATCTGCTTGTTTCGCAGCTTGTAAATCAGTAATTGAATCTCCAATCACAATATGGAAGTCATTCGTATCACTTAATTTTCGGATGAGTGATGATTTACATAATCCGCAATGATTTTGACAATGATGATCACAAGGATGAGGCCAATTCACCGTAATGTATTCATTTGAAAAATCTGTTTCATTACAGTAAATTTGCTCTTTTGGAATGAGTCCTTGTAAGAGTGGATAGACGAAGAAATCCATTCCACCTGATATAACGTAAAAAGAAATGTTATTTTCATTTACAAATTGTATAAATTCATGAAAACCATTACGAATTTCAGCAGTTTCTATTAAAAATTGAATAATTTCATCGTGCAGATGAGTAGGTATTAATCGAAATAATTGAGAAACACCTTCTTGAATAGATAGCTCTTGTGATAAAATTCTATTCTTTACTTCTTCAGCTTCTGGTGGTGCGAATTTTTCCATAATGGACATAATGTTATCATTATTTGTAATCGTGCCATCGAAATCACAAAATACTTGAATACTCATAATTTCACCTCATGAGAGGGATTTCCCCATATTTGTAGTGCACTATGCAAATTTATGTCATCTACTTCATGGAGTGGTTTATTTTGCAAAGTAGCATCAATTGCAGTACGGAAAGCTTTACCACCGCCTTGCGCTCCATTTGGATGTCCATGTATCCCGCCGCCAGCATTAATAACAACATCTTTACCGAAATCTCGTACAATAAAGGGAACGAAACCAGGGTGAATACCAGCAGATGGAACAGAAAAGCTCTTCTTGAAAAATGCATCGTCTTCAGTTAAATATTTTGAGATAGCAAGAGCTTCCTCTTTTTCTAGCGCAACACTTCCGTATGGAGATGGGAATAATGAAAAGTCAGCCCCAGCATAGCGTAGTAGCTTTCCGAGTAATAATGGAGATGAAATTCCATATAACTTAGATGCTGAATAAGCACCACTTACAGCAGGGTGTGCCATAATAGGAACTGGGATTTCATCATCTTCTGCAAGTGATTGCAGTACATCTAGTCCGTAAGCAAATACGTTAAATAATAGAATATCAGCTCCAGCTTGCACTGCACGTTTCGCATTTTCTTTTAAATCAAAAGTTCGTCCTGTTAAATTTACGGCATATAACGTTTTATGTCCGTATGTTTCATATACGGATTGTAAAACTTCTTTTCCAGATACAATGCGTTTCGTAAGTGGTGTTAATGCATTTTCAAATAATATTTCATCATCTTTTACTATATCTACACCACCACTTGCTTGATCACGTAATTGCGTTTTTAAATACCCAATATTTCGTCCAATCATTCCTTTAAAAATACTCATTAAAAGGGGACGATCATGCACTTGTAAAAGGTTTCGAATCCCATCTATCCCGAATTTTGGACCAGGAAAATGTTCTTTCAATTCTTCTGAAAAAGTTAAGTCAATTAATTTTACTTCGCCATCAAGGGATAGCTTTCCAAATGTAGTCGTTAAAATTGCTGGTAAATCTGGACTGAAGTTTAATAACGGATATTCGATTTTAATAATTCCGCGTTTTACTTTTTTACGTAAATACGAATTCGTATGTTCATGTTCAGCTAATTCCTCAATATGAATGACGTTGCCTTTATGTTGCTTTAATTGTTCTTGCAATAATTGTGGCAAATGAGTCCAAGAGCCAATTGTTAAACCAAGTGCAATTTGCTCAGCCTTTTTTTCTAAGTTATGTGAATCATCATGGATTAAATACGTCGCTATAATTCCGCTCATTGTTATAACCTCCTAGTTAAATAAAAAAACCTCTCAGCTAAGGAGAGGTTTTTTTACAACCAGCTCCTTATCTGTCAGCATAATGCTGCGAGAATTAGCACCGTGTCTACGATTGTAGATCGGTTGCCGGGTTTCGTCGGGCTCGTCCCTCCACCTGCTCTTGATAAGAAGTATTTAGAAATGTTTAAATTTTTAAGATAACTGAATTTTGTCAGATATTTTTCATGTTGTCAATTACTTTTTGAAAAAATTTAATTTATCAATTCGATTAATGGCTTCTCGTAATCTATCTTCTGTATGCAAGAGACCAACACGGACATACCCTTCGCCATGTTCACCAAATCCAACACCAGGAGCAACTGCAACATGTGCTTTTCCTAGTAAAATATCAGCAAATTGCTCAGAGGTATATCCTTTTGGAACAGGAAGCCATGCAAAGAATGACCCTGTTGGAATGTCTACATTCCAACCAATTGATTGACAAGCCGAAATAAGAGCGTTTCGTCGAGATTCGTAACTATTTACAAGGTCTATTACGCAAGACTGTGAACTTAATAGTGCTTCGCGGGCAGCATCTTGAACTGCACCAAAAATACTAACATACATATGATCTTGTAATAAGTTAATGGTTTCAATGACACTTTCATTCCCTACTGCAAAAGCAATACGCCATCCAGCCATATTGAAAGTTTTCGATAGAGTGTAAATTTCAATACCTGTATTTTTAGCACCGTCTGCTTGCAAGAAACTAACAGGTTTTTGACCATCAAATCCGATAGCGCCGTAAGCAAAATCATGAACGACTAATATATTATGTTTATTAGCAAAATGAATAGTTGCATCAAAAAAATCTTTTGATGCAGTAGCACCTGTAGGGTTATTTGGATAGTTTAAAAACATTAACTTTGCCCGTTCAGCGATAGAGTCGTCAATTTTTTTATAATCCGGTAAAAAATGATTTTCTGCAATAAGCGGCATGGTTTCAAAGTGTGCCTTTGCTAAGGCAACCCCAGATAAATAATCTGGATAGCCTGGATCTGGAACGAGAATCGTATCACCAGGGTTTGTAAAACAAATTGGTAATTCTACTAATCCAGCCTTTCCACCAAACAATATAGCAACTTCAGTTTTCGGATTTACTACTACATCATATTCACGTTGATAGAATGTTGCCACGGCTTCTTTTAAACTTTCATGTCCGCGAAATGGCGGATATTTATGATGAATGGTCTTTTCGGCAGCATCTTGTAAAGCTTTTACGATATGCTGCGGTGTTGGTTGATCTGGATTACCTTGACCTAGATTAATAACATCATGACCAGCTGCAACGACTTTGTTAACTTTTGCAACAAGTGAAGCGAAAAATTGTGTTGGCAATGATGTTACTATCTCAGAAGGTTGAAATAATTTCATACTTTCCACCTCTTTTGAAAGTTGTTACAATTCTAGTGACAAATGATATAATCTTTCCAGTATTTTGTAAAGAAAAAAATAAGAATGGGGCTGAAAAAATGAAAGTCGCATGTATTCAAATGGATATTGTTTTTGGAGATGTAGAAAAAAATATTGAGAATGCTAAAAATAAAATAAGCGAAGCTATGAAGGAAAGGCCAGATGTTATCGTCTTACCAGAACTATGGACAACAGGATATGATTTAACGAGACTTTCTGAAATTGCAGATAGGGATGGAGTGGAAACGAAAGAAAAGTTAATAGAATGGGCGAAGCAATATGATGTACATATTGTTGGTGGTTCTATAGCAAAGCAAACAGAGCAAGGCGTTACAAATACGATGTATGTTGTAAATAATGAAGGACAGCTAGTCAACGAATATAGTAAAGTACATTTATTTCAGCTTATGGATGAACATAAATATTTAATAGCCGGTAATGGTACGGGCGAATTTAAGCTGGATGATGTTGAATGCGCTGGAACAATTTGTTATGATATTCGTTTTCCAGAGTGGATGCGTGTCCATACTGCTAAAGGGGCAAAAGTATTATTTGTTGTAGCTGAATGGCCATTAGTTCGTTTAGCACATTGGCGTTTGCTATTGCAAGCAAGAGCAGTTGAAAATCAGTGTTATGTTGTTGCATGTAATAGAGCAGGAAAGGATCCAAATAATGTATTTGCGGGTCATTCTTTAATTGTGGACCCTTGGGGTGAAGTTGTAGTAGAGGCGAATGAAGAGGAATCAATTTTATTTGGAGAGCTTGAATTCGAGAAAATTAAAGAAGTACGTAAAGGAATTCCAGTTTTTGCGGATCGCCGTCCAGAATTATACAAATAAAATGTTGACAAGTGATTTTTATTCTTGGTATAGTCTTCAACATAAAGTTAAAAATTCAAAAAATTATACAACTCTTATCAAGAGCAGGTGGAGGGATTTGGCCCGATGAAGCCCAGCAACCGACCGTAATACCATTGTGAAATGGGGCGTTTATTACGCCAAAAGGCACGGTGCTAATTCCAGCAGAAAGTAAAACTTTCTGGCAGATAAGAGGGGAGAAGATAAACTTCAAACCTCTTTCTTAGTGGAAAGAGGTTTTTCTATGTTAGAAAAACCTCTGAATTTAAAAAGGGGGAGAAGACGATGGGATATTATTCATTAACAGAAATAACAGCTGTACAATATGCGAAAGATCATGGCTATTTTGAAGCGAAGGCAAATGTAGTTTGTCATGAAATTGGAGACGGAAACTTAAATTACGTGTTCAAATTAGATGATGGAGAGAAATCAATTATAATAAAACAAGCACTGCCTTATGCGAAAGTAGTTGGTGAAAGCTGGCCATTGTCTATAAAAAGAGCAACGATTGAAAGCAAGGCATTACAAATTTTTGCGCAGTATGTACCGGATTATGTTCCAGTAGTGTACAGTCATGATGAAGAGTTAGCGATAACGGTAATAGAAGACTTATCAAGACTAACAATTACAAGAAAAGGATTAATAGACGGAGAAGAATATCCGCTTTTATCCCAGCATATCGGCCGTTTTCTAGCACATGTTTTATTTTACACTTCAGATTTTGGTTTACAGTCAGAAGAGAAGAGGGTACTAGAAGGTACCTTTGTAAATCCGGACCTTTGTAAAATTACAGAGGAATTAGTGTTTACAGATCCGTTTGGACATTATGATACAAATGATTATGAGCCAGATTTACAGCTCGTGGTTGATGAACTTTGGAGTGATAAAACTTTAAAACTAAAAGTAGCACAATATAAATATAAGTTCTTAACAAGGAAAGAAACTCTTATTCATGGTGATTTACATACTGGTAGTATTTTTTCGTCACCTTCTGAAACGAAAGTGATTGATCCAGAATTTGCGACATATGGCCCATTTGGATTTGACATAGGTCAATTTATTGCAAATCTATTACTAAATGCTTTATCTAGAGAAGAAGAAAAAAGAAGTGTACTATTTTTCCATATAGAAAAGACGTGGAGTTATTTTGTAGAAACTTTTACAAAATTATGGATTGGAGAAGGTGTAGAAGCATATACGAAAGAAAAACAATGGTTACCAATTATTTTGCAAAATATCTTTACTGATGCAGTTGGATTTGCCGGATGTGAACTGATTCGTAGAACAATTGGTTTAGCTCATGTAGCAGATTTAGATGAAATAGAAAATAAAGAAACAAGAATTCAAGCTAAGAAACAAGCGCTATCCTTAGGTAAAGAACTAATAAAATATGAATCTAAAAGTGCTGATATTCAACTGTTTCGAACATTATTTCAACAGACAGTTTCAGGGGGCGTAAAAGCGTGAGTACAATTGTTACTGTTCCGAGATCTGTAAGCTGGAAAGGTGATGCAATTGCGGTATTAAATCAAACGAAATTGCCGCATAGCACAGAATACAAAACATTGACGACTATTGAAGAGGTTTGGAAAAGCATCGTAATGTTAGAAGTACGAGGAGCGCCTGCAATTGGAATTGTAGCTGCATTTGGCTTGGCGCTTGCATCAAAAAAATATAAAACTGTACATATTGAAGAATTTCAAAAGAAGTTTAATAGAGATTGTAATTATTTAGGAACGTCACGCCCGACAGCAGTAAATTTATTTTGGGCAATTGATCGTATGAGAGAATCTATTCGAGAGATTACTACAATAAAAGAAGCACAAAAAACATTAGAAGAAGAAGCGCTTCGCATTCAGCAGGAAGATGAAGAGGTGTGCCGAAATATTGGGGAATATGCGTTAACATGTTTTAAAGATGGCGATAATATTTTAACAATCTGTAACGCTGGAAGTATCGCAACTGCCAGATATGGAACTGCATTAGCTCCCTTTTATATTGGAAAAGAGAAAGGTGTGCGTTTACATGCATATGCGTGTGAAACGAGACCAGTTTTACAAGGTGGTCGCTTAACGACCTGGGAATTGAAGCAAGCAAATATTGATGTGACCCTTATTACAGATAATACTGCAGCTCATGCTATTCAAACGAAAGAAATAAATGCAATTATTGTAGGGGCGGATCGAATTGTCGCAAATGGAGATACGGCAAATAAAATAGGGACAATGAATTTAGCTATTTTAGCAAAGCACTTTGATATCCCATTTTATGTTGCTGCACCACTGTCAACATTTGATGTTAGGAAAGAAACTGGAGCCGAAATAATTATTGAAGAAAGAGATGAAACAGAAGTTACGAAAATCTTTGGAAAACAAGTAGCACCAATTGGAACGAATGTTTATAACCCTGCATTTGACGTAACACCGAACGAATTAATTACAGGAATTATTACTGAGAAAGGTATTATAAGCGGGGATTATAAAAGAGAAATTGCATCATTATTTGAAAAACAGGCTAATACATAATAGCTTGTTTTTTTATGCCTAAATGCATTGTTTTCTCTTACTTATATAATGAAAGGAGGAGAAGAGGATGGAAGAGTGGATCAAGATGATAGGTAATGTAGGGTTTCCAATTGTTGTAACATTATATTTACTCCACCGTATTGAAAGTAAATTAGAGGGGGTAATTGTTGCAATTGAGAAGCTCCCGCGACAATTACTAAAGTACGAAGATCCTCGCAATAAAAAATAAAGTTTGCTCTTCTTGAGCAAACTTTATTTTTTATTGAGCAGTATAGCCACCATCGATAACGACAGCTTGACCAGTTATACCTTTAGCTTTTTCACTCGCTAAAAACATAGCATAATCAGCGATTTCTTGTACTTGTAATAAGCGCTTTTGTGGGACGAGTGGATAAATAACATCTTCTAAAACATTTTCAAGTGGTACATTTCGTGTAGTAGCTAAGTCTTGTAGTTGATTACGTACAAGAGGGGTATCGACATAACCAGGGCAAAGGGCATTAACAGTAATACCATGCGTAGCACCTTCTAAAGCGGCAACTTTTGTTAATCCAATTACGCCATGTTTTGCACTATTGTAGGCAGCTTTTCCAGCAAACCCGACAAGGCCGTTAATAGAAGCGACATTAATAATACGACCATATTTTTGTTGTTTCATAATCGGAAAGGCATGCTTAATTGCGATAAACGGAGCAATTTGCATAATTTGAATTAGTAGCTCAAACTTTTCCGTTGGAAAGTCTTCAATGGGTGAAACGTGTTGCATTCCTGCGTTGTTAATTAATATATCTAATGAACCGAAATGACTAACTGTTTGAGAAATTGATGCTGTAATTTCCTCTTCAGATGTAACGTCACATTTTAAACCGATAGCTTGAAAACCTTCACTTTGCAATTGCTCAGCAGCTTCTTTCGCACGTTCTTCAAGACGATCAGTAATCACAACTTTTGCACCTTCTTTTGCAAAAGCATTTCCCATTTCATATCCAATACCACTCGCAGCACCTGTTAAAAAGACAACTCGATTTGTAACCATGATGAAAAACATCCCTTCATAATAAAGTTTTCATAGTGCTCTATTTAGAGAGGTTATAATGAAAATCCTGCAAACATTTGGAAAAAATATCGTTAGCTATCTTGTTTTGCAAAATAGTCTTTGCTATACTATTTTGTAAAGCAAGATACTTACGCTTATCTATCTTGTAAAACAAGATAGTAGGAGGATTTGAATTATGTCGACAAGTCAAATGCTGAAAGGGATCTTAGAAGGATGCTTACTTGCTATTATTTCTGAAGGCGAAATATACGGTTATGAAATGAGTGAGAAGCTAGCAAAGTATGGTTTTACAATGGCGAGTGAGGGAAGTATTTATCCGTTATTAATACGAATGCAAAAAGAAGGATTAATAACAAGCGTAATGAAGGAATCTCCATCTGGTCCAAAGAGAAAATATTACACATTAACAGAAAAAGGCGAGGAAGCACTTGATGAATTTATGGATCGCTGGGAAGCGATGCAAAGTAGTGTAGAACGTCTACTTGAAGGGAAGGGAAGGAGAAAATAATGTTATCAAGTGAAGCACGAAAGTTTTTGTTAGATATGAGATTATTTTTGACGGCAAAGAGTGTGAAAGAAAGTGATATTGAAAACTTTTTAGAAGACGCAGAACTTCATTTAATAGAAGGTGAGAGTGAGGGGAAGAGTGTAGAAGATATTTTCGGAAGCTCACCGAAAGAATATGCAAATGAACTTGTAAAAGTGATGGAAAGAGATAGACAGGAAACGCGGAAGCAAATTGGTTTTACAGTAATGAATATCGTATCTTTTTGGATTATTGCTTCTATCTTAATAGTGAATAATGGAATGTTACAGATTTCACTTATTCAGTGTATCGGTTACAGTTTTTCATTGATTTTAGTTGTTATAGGTCCTAATTTTCTACTTCGCAAAATGACCTTCGTCACAAGCTTTACAAAAACATGGTTTTCCATGTGGTCTTTAGTTATGATTGCTCCATTGTTTTTATTAGGAGCTGTTACGATATTAGATGTGATATATCCTACAAAAATGCTCACATTCACCGAAGTCCAAAGTTATATAGTAGCTGGTGGGATTTTTATGATCACAGTAGCTATAAATATATATTTTGAAGGATGGTTTAAAAACTTATATTTAATCATTCCGCTTTCTATTATGTTAATGTTTAAAACATTTACATCTGAAGATCTCATGCCAATGTTATTTCAAATTATATGTTTATACGGAAGTTTGTTTATTTTAATTTTCTTTGAAATTATGATGAAGACGAATAGAAGAGAAATGGTTAAATAAGGGGGTGATAAAAGTGCTATCGAATGAAGGGCAAAAGTTTTTAGATGATACTCAAGGGTATTTACGAACAAAGGGCATTAGAGAAGCTGATATTATTTTCTTTATAGAAGATGCGGAAGTTCATTTAATAGAAGGAGAAAAGAGAGGGAAGAGTGTAAATGATATATTCGGTCATGCTCCAAAAGAGTATGCAAATCAACTTGCCAAAGAGATGGAAGTTGATAAAAAAGGGAATTATAAATTATTGCTTTATTTCATTATAAATTTATTAGCATTCACGATGATGAAGAGTGTATTTTTTAGTGAAGTCGACCATCGTTTGTCTTATTCTTTAATTGAATTAATCGGATATCCAATTATGATTTTTGTAGGAATTAGTTTATTAATATGTGGCATGAGAACAGCCTCATTTAAGCGTAAAAGAACTGAATTTTTAATTATGTATATAAGTGGTGCGATATGGTTTTTATCAATTTTCAGTATTGCATTATTAAATAATTTTTATGGTACAACATTTATTAAATTTACTGCGACAGAAAGCTTCATTCTTGTTGGAATAGTAGTTCTATTTGCAGCTATTGTAAATATTAAATTTGGTGGTTGGTTTACTTTGGCGTATTTACTAGTTCCAATTGCATTGGAATATGTATTCGTAATGATAGATTTATCAAGTATTATTGGAATGTATGTACAACAAATAATTCTTTTCATTGTTATTTATATGCTTTTGAAAATTCATATAAAATTAGAAAAAGGAAAGTATACGAATAAAAAGAGAGACAGTATTATTTATAGGTAAATTGAGTAGTAGTTTTCTAAGGTTAACCTAACAATAACTCTTTTATAAAAAGGATATATGTTGACTATTTTATTAATATATTAGATTACACATCAGGATATATTCTGTTTTTCGGTTTAATAGGAAAGCGGCTGCTCTGGATATACCAAAAATTATTTCCAAAGAAATATTATATAGGGATTTTTAGAGGGATTACATTTACATTTACATTTAGTTGTCTATTTTTATTTCTAGCAGCCGGAATTTGGTTTGTTGATTGGAACAAGTTGTTTTAAACAGTAACATGAGGGTTACTGTTTTTTTCTTTGTAGTAAAGAGCTTTGTAAAGAGAGCGCTTTTTGTTCTGTTGTTAATAAGGAATGAATATGAACGTTTTCTGGACGAGGGACTATCGGATACATAAGATTTGTTGGAGAAGGGTGGTGCTCCGAGCCGGTTGGAGAATGAGGATCTGCATGAGTAAGTTTTCCATGAATACGTCTTGTAAATAAAATATGACCGATTTCGTGAGCGAGCGTATATATATTTTTCATAGGGGCAGCCGAATTTGTTAAAACGATATAGCCAGTAAGTTGCTGTTGTTTTGCTAAAGAATAAGCGCAGGCAATTACTGCTGTTTCTTTGAAATAATCACTGCCAATATAACAAATATAAAGGTCGCATTCAGGAGCTTCATTTACACATGTTTGGAAAAAGGATGCCAACTTTTCTTGACTTTGAATGGAATTTTTATAACTGATTTCACGGTCAAAAAAACGGAAAAGTTCATTTAATACAATTACTTCTTGAATTTGAAATGTAATGGGGTGCCAAATTGATTCTGCAACAGCTAAATCTTTTGCGATGCGGTCATCAGAAATATCGGCACCGGGAGTAATACAAATACATATATTGACGTATGGATCCATAAGGAACACCTCAAATGAAAAAAGTTCTTCCTATAATATATGTGGGAAAAAGATGTCATGTATGGATAAACGCCTTCTTTATTGAATATATAGATGACAAGTCGAAAAAATTTCATAGTTCTATAACATTGTGTGGTCGTCTTTTTGATATAGTAAAGGAAAGGGGGAGAATATATGTATACATTAAAAATCGTTTCAGACAGAGAAGCACTTTATCAATTTGCGAGTTATGTAAGAGTTGTACAAGGGGTTGAAGATGTATATGTAGAGGTGGGAGAACCTTTATATGAACATCCTTTAATGAAGTTTTATGTACATATTAAGCTGAAAGAAACATATGAGCAGCATAAAGCGTTACAGGAAATAGCAAGGTTAGTAGAATTGGGCCGTTTTACATATGTCCATTATCGTAATGATGAAATTGAGGAAGCTTTTGAAGCTGTAAAATATGAAAGTTTTAAGAAATAAAGGTGAAAAAATGGAGGCGAAAGCTTCCTTTTTTTCTTTAAAATTACATGAACAAAAAGAGAGAAATTTTGTTATGATAAGGGAGGTTAGGGAAAGGGGAATTTACATATGGGGTATATTGAAGAGTTACGAAAAGTCGTTGGTACAAGACCGCTTATTCTCGTAGGATCAGCAATCATTATATTAAATGATAATCAAGAAGTATTGCTTCAATATCGTTCAGATACATATGATTGGGGTGTACCTGGCGGGGCGATGGAACTGGGTGAAACGACAGAAGAAACGGCACGTAGAGAGTTATTTGAGGAAACGGGGTTAACTGCAAAAATAATGCAATTTCTTGGTGTTCTATCAGGAAAAGAAGTATATTTCCGTTATCCGAATGGCGATGAAATTTTCAATGTCATTCATCTGTATCAGGCACATCATGTGAGTGGGGAATTAAAGCTCGATCATGAAGGGTTGAAACTTCAATATTTTCCAGTAGATAAGTTGCCAAAATTGAATGAAACGACAGAGAAAATTTTACAAAAGTTTTTATATGCACTGACAGAATAGAAGGTTAATTCCTTCTATTTTTATTATATTAAATATTTTGATTTTTTAGTATGTTTATAGTATGATAGTTGTAGATATACATCTTATGGAATTTCACCTAAAAACTTACTAGGGTACATAAGAGAGGGGCAAGTACAAAATGCATAATGTTGTTATTACAGCTGCAGTTCGTTCGCCAATTGGAACTTTTGGAGGAGCGCTAAAAAATGTAACGCCAGTAGAATTAGCTGTTCCTGTACTTCAGGAAGCTGTAAAACGAGGCGGGGTAGAACCACATGAAGTTGATGAAGTAATTTTAGGTCATTGTATTCAAAGAACTGATGAAGCAAATACGGCGAGAACAGCTGCATTAGCGGCAGGATTTCCTGACACAGTTACGGGATATACAATCCAACGTCAATGTTCTTCAGGTATGCAAGCAATTATGTCAGCTGCAATGCAAATCCAGTTAGGTGTAAGTGATGTTGTTGTTGCAGGTGGAGTAGAAGCGATGAGTTCGAGCCCTTATGCATTGAAACAGCACCGCTGGGGACAACGTCTACAGCACGGAGAAATTCGTGACACGGTGTGGGAAGTGTTAGAAGATCCGATTCACCATATTATGATGGGTGAAACAGCGGAAAATTTAGTTGAACAATATGAAATTACAAGAGAGGAACAAGATGAAGTTGCTCTTCGCAGTCATACATTGGCACTGAAGGCAATCGAGTCTGGATACTTTGACGATCAAATTGTTCCTATTACAATAAAAGAGCGTAGAAAAGAAGTTGTATTTTCGAAGGATGAACATCCACGTGCAGATATTACAGCTGAAAAATTAGCTGGATTGAAGCCGGCATTCCGTAAAGATGGATCAGTGACTGCGGGAAATGCATCTGGCCTTAATGACGGGAGTGCAGTTCTAGTATTAATGAGCGAAGAAAAAGCGAAAGAAAAAGGTTTACAACCGTTAGCTAGAATTGTTGGATATTCAGTAGCTGGAGTAGATCCAAAAATTATGGGTATTGGACCAGCACCAGCAATTCGTAAAGGTTTAGAAAAAGTAGATTGGTCATTGGAAGATGCAGATTTACTTGAAATTAATGAAGCTTTCGCGGCTCAATATTTAGCTGTAGAGAAAGAGTTAGGCTTAGACCGTGAAAAAGTGAACGTAAACGGTAGTGGCGTAGGACTTGGGCATCCAATTGGTTGTACAGGGGCTCGTATTACGGTAAGTTTAATTCACGAATTAAAAAGACGTGGGTTAGAAAAAGGAATTGCCTCTTTATGCGTCGGTGGCGGTATCGGGGTTGCCTTATTTATAGAAGCACTATAAAAAAGAAGCAGCTATTGCTGCTTCTTTTTTTATGACTCAAATAGATGATGAAATAATCGATCACGATTTTCAAAGAAAAGTTTCGTCGTTTGATAATGCTCGGTTTCTTCTAATGTGGATTCGTGAATCCCCTCTTGTGTTAAAGAGTATATAGTAGATTCAGGGTAAGCCATTAAAATAGGAGAATGCGTCGCAATAACAAATTGTGAACCTTGTTCCGCTAGTTCATGCATTCGAATGAGCATGGAAAGTTGTCTCATAGGTGATAGAGCGGCCTCAGGCTCATCTAAAATGTATAAACCTTGTCCTGAAAAACGGTTCATAAATAAGGAAAAGAATGATTCACCATGTGATTGCTCGTGAAGTGAAACGCCGCCATAAGATTTTATAGCATCTATTTCATCAATATAAGAAGCGACGTTATAAAATGATTCAGCGCGAAGAAAGAAACCGTCGCTTGGTGTATTGAAACTTTTGGAAATTCGTAGATATTCATGTAAAGATGAATGTGAATCGTTTGTGCTAAAGCGGAAATTCTTCGTTCCACCTTCTGCATTAAAACCTAACGCAATTGCAATTCCTTCAAGTAATGTTGATTTACCCGTTCCGTTTTCTCCAATAATGAATGTTACATTTGGATGGAAAGCTAGTGATTGTAATGTTCGGATAGCGGGTAAGCAGTAAGGATATGCGGAAAAACTAGGGATATTTTCTTTTTTTAATGTGACATTTTGTAAAAAGGGTACGTCAATCAATATATAAACCTCAATTCATAACGGATTTTGAATCTAAAAAGGCAGCAAATACAAGTGTTAATGACACCTGAATCCCTTCCTTATTTTCTGAATATTTTATGTGGATTATATCATTTAAACTATCATATTCCAATGTGAAAATAAATATTGCATGAAGATCTATTCTCTCGTTATGATAGATGGTATTCTATTGAAAATGTGAGAAGGAGTTAAAACATGCCGTTTACATTTGCACATCCAGCAGCGGTTCTTCCTTTGGCTAAAAAGCATTCTAAACATATTTCCGTAACGGCTCTTATATTAGGTAGTATGGCGCCTGACTTTGAATATTTTTTACACTTTAGACCGTATGGTGTTATTGGGCATACGTGGCTTGGGTTCTTATATTTAAATTTACCACTTGTCTTCTTATTAGCATGTATATATCATTACGTTTTAAAAAAGCCTTTTATAACACATTTACCTAAACCATTTGCTGGCTACTATACATATGCAATAGACAAGAGATGGGGGCTTCATACATGGGAGGATCTTTTTGTATTTTGTTATTCAGCATTATTCGGTATGTTAACGCATGTTGTTTGGGATGCATTCACTCATAAGACAGGCTATTTTGTTATGAAAATACCATTATTGCAAAGAGAATGGTACGGTATCCCTGTTTATAAATATATGCAACATGGAAGTACATGTATTGGTTTTCTATTATTAGTATACGTTTTATGGAAGTATAGAAATGGAATGGGTAAAGATCTTATTTTAGCTTCGGAAAAAAGAAAGTATTGGATTTCAGTAATTGTTGTGGCAACTATTATATTTATCGTGCATGCGTTCCTAGATCCCTATTTTCATATTTTCCAAATTGGAGGTATAATAGTATCTGGACTGACAAGTTCATTTTGTGGACTTTTCATTGTTTCTATAGTTTACAAGGCAAGGGACTAATTTTATATTCATGAATGATAGTGTTAGGAGAAATGAAATGATGAAAGCATGGAAAAGTATTTTTGTTTTATGTAGTTTTCTTCTTATGTTAAGTGGTTGCTTCCATCAAGAAGAAAAGAAAGCTGAACCGAAGAAGAAAGAATCTATTCCTGAAACGAAAGAATATGGTGGGCGTGAGCTGAAAAAAGTAGGACAAAAAGTGAAAGAAACAGGATGGGGTACTTTCAAGTTAGAGCAGATGCACTCTGTGAATCAAACATTTGAAGTAGCGCCAATGAAAATTCACGTACAAGATGTGAAAGTAATCTCTTTATCACAGATGAGTGAAAAAGCAAAAAATACATTGAAAGTATACACGGCACTAACTCCTGAAGAAGTAAAACGTAGATTAGGGGATAAAGTAAGCCAAGAAGATGCAGAATTATATGCATCGCTAAGTGGAACAGAGATTAGTAATACAATTCGTTATGTTGAGATTACATATAAAGTGGAGAATAGCGGGAATAAAAATATGCAATTTTTCTCTATGAATGATGTTATGATTAATGGTAAGCAACATTTTAAAGTAGCGACTCAAAACTTTTTATATGATGAAGATACGTTAGTTGGTACAAAAAATGTGTCAAGAGAAGACTATAAGCCTGGTGAAACAAGAGATGGTATTATTGGTTTAATACTTGACGATGGAAAAGACAAAGTAAAGGATATTCAGTTTACAACTGATGATTTACTTGCAGGAGATTCTGAAACACAAGATGTTGTAAAAGAGTCACAAACGTTTAATATCTCACTTTCGGAGTAAGGTGTTTTTAAAATAATGTAAGAAAAACAGTCAGCACTCAAATATTATGCTGACTGTTTTTTTATTTCTTTTATGTATGAATCTACATTTTGAAAAGGCACCTTAATTTTAAACGCATCTTTTTGTTCGTTAAATTGCTTTTCATTGTAGGGACCGAAACGTTTATTGTGCTTTACGTCAATAATCCAATAATGTTCACTTTTTTTATTTGCAATTGCTGCGTCAGGGTTATTTGGATCTGATTTTTCCTCAGTTTGTTTTGCAATAATGTATTTATCATCCCAAGCAATGTCTGTAATTTTTGCAGGGATGTATTGTGTGGCATATACAGCATCTTGCGAGGGGAAAAGTTCAAATGCATTTCCAGAAGTACGTATGAGTTCGTATTCATCGTTAACCGTATAAGTTAAGTGACTTGTGTTTCCTGCACAACCAGTTAATAGGAAGGCGATGAATAGGATTATCCATTTTTTCAATATGGGAACCTCCTTTATAATGCTATTGTAACAAATTGTACAAGAAAAGTAAGAGAAACGCTAGTTTACAATGTTTTTTAGAAGTGGTACGATGAGACGGGTAAAGAAGGATATGAAGGAGTCGACATAAAATGAAGTTAAAGATGCATCGTCCAGCGCTTGTAATGAATCGCATAGGTGCTTCCCTAATTGACATGTTTTTAATCTCGGTTATGTATGGTGCAGTAGTAGCTATTATGACCGGAAACTATAGTGCTATGTTTAAGCGCTTTAATATAAGCTTAGGTGATTTTAGATATGATTTCGCAGTAGTTTTCATATTAATGGCGATATATTTTATTGTATTACCCTTTATTTGGAACGGTGTTACACTTGGCAAAAAGGTAACGAGAATAAAATTAATTTCATTGAAGAGTGAAAAGCTAACGTTGCAAACATTAATTATAAGATTTTTTGTAGTGTTATTACCGAACGTATTGCTATTAGGAATTCCATTAATATGTAACGTATATATGATGTTGTTCCGCAAAGACAATTGCGGTTTTCAGGACTTAATTACAAAGACGAAAATAATAAGTCTTGTATAATAAAATAAAAAAAACCCTTTTTATATATATAAGGGTCTTTTTTTATTTTATAAGTATATTGTGAATATTCACAGTGAGGAAAAGCTAAAATGTGTCATTTCTATTTATAATAGATTGAAAATTAAGATAATGGTATAATGATTAAAAATAATATCTTTATCTCACCATTTGGGGCTGATTAAAGTTTTACTTTATATAATAAGGGGGAAGTTGAGATGACAGGAGGTAGCATAATTTTTTGGGGCATTCTCATTTTTATCGGTCTAGTTCTTGATCAGCGTAAGAGTAAGAAAAAAGAAGGATAAAAAGTAAACGTTTACAAATCGAATAGCAATTTTTCTTGCTTGCAGAATAATCTCATAAAGGAGTATACTGAATGACGGTAAGACTTATAGAAGGGGTAATGAAAATGAAGCTTGCAGGAAAAGTTGCTATCGTAACTGGCGGTGGCATCGGTATTGGACGTAATACAGCTCTTTTGTTGGCTAAACAAGGCTCAAAAGTAATTGTGACGGACATTGATCAAGAAAGTGGACAAGCAACAGTGGAGGAAATTACGAATCTAGGCGGAGAAGCCCTTTTTGTATTCTATGATATGGAAAAGCAAGGAGATTGGCAACGCGTTATTAGCATTACTTTGAATGCATTCAGTCGCATTGACATGCTTTTTCAAAATGCTGGTTTATATAAAATAGATTCTATTTTTTCTCGCCAACAAGAGAACGATTCCAATGTACTTTGTATTAATGACGTTTGGATAGAGATAAAACAATTAACGTCATCTTTTATGAAACAGCAAGAAGAAGTGGTGCTTAGTGATTTACCGATTTTCGGTATTATTGGCACGAAAGGACAATCATTTCATACAGTAGAAGCCCTAGTATAATAATGAAAACCGCCCTCAATTGAAGTGAACCCCGAAAACGGGACACCTATCAAAACACCTAAACCACTTGTTCCCTAAATTCTTTAGGGGATAGGTGGTTTAATTTTTCTTGAATTCGCACACAATTGTAGTAATGAATGTATTCTAGCACAATCTTTCGCACAGTTGTGTTGGATACTTTTGTTATCTCTTGTGAATAGAAAGCTTCACTTTTTAAATGACTAAAGAAGCTTTCCATGACGGCATTATCATGGCAATTTCCTCTCCGGGACATGCTGGTGATAATGCCGTTTTCTTTGGCATATGCTTGAAATTCCTTCGCTGTATAAATACTTCCTTGATCTGAGTGAAGAAGGACATCTTTTACTTTTCGCCCTCTCATTGCTTGTTTTAATGTCTTCATTGCTAATGGCAGTGCTTGGGACTCGCTGATGACATAACTAATAATTTCACGATTAAAGGCATCCATAATCGTTGATAAATACAAGGTACGCTCTCCAAATAATAGATATGTCACATCCGTAAACCACTTTTCATTTGGTGCGGATGCATCGAATTGGCGTTCCAATCGATGAGGCGCTACTACTGGCTCCGCACCACTGATATATTTCTTTTTCTTTCGACGAACTTTTGAGAGAATCTGATTTTGTCTCATGATTCGTAATACTTTTTTATGATTCACACACAGTCCCATTTTCCGAAGAGTTGCGGTCACTCTTCGATATCCATATCGTAATTTATGCCGAAGACAA